>CAZGBW010000032.1:0-13889 GCA_964523995.1 uncultured Victivallales bacterium
TCGCGACAACCCCTAAACGGGGTAAAAAATTCGTCATTTAAGTCGATTGGCTCCGGCGGCTGGGCTCGAACCAGCAACCAAGTGGTTAACAGCCACCTACTCTACCATTGAGCTACGCCGGAATCCCTGATCGATTGGATGGTTAAAATACCATCCCACGCGTCGTTGTCAATCCCGTTTGAAAAAAAAACGGAACCGATCCTGACGCCAGAAGATGAACGCCGCGACACCCCTACTTATTGAGTCCTTTGGGAGCATCACCCACCACTGGTTCTTTCGCTTGCGCTAGCTTCTTGAAAATCTCAACCATTGCCTCCGCCTCGAGAAGTTCAGAAGACAATTCAGACTCTTCGGTCATCAACCGCTCAACAGAGTGGCTGCGGTCTGGTTTCTTTTCAATGGCATCATTCAGTTTCTTGATCTTATTATTCAGCTTCGCGATATCACGGGCCAACACGATCTGCTCCTGCGAAATGAGTTGTTCGAGTTTTTTCACCTCCCGCCCCAGATTGGATTGCAGGGTGGCCATGGCCACATCGTCATTCCGGGTCCACCCGGTCCCCTCCTTCTGGCGAGTCCCGAGCACGGCAAGATCGGTCTTGATGTCCTTGACCAGGAACGCGGAGTCTATGATACTCCGGTACTTGGGCAGGTCCTTTCGAAGATCCCCACTGTCGGGCGGGATCCCAATCTGGGTCAACCGATCCTCAACTTGAACCTTCCCGTATTCCGATAAGCTCGAGTCCAGTGCGGATATCGCCGTCAGGATATCCTCGCAGGAAGTCACTTCAGCTCTTGCCGCATCCAGGCGATCCGCGGACTTCGATGGCCATGCCGCCAGAGTCTCCATATTCTTGCGTTTGACGGCCAGATCCTTTTCAGAACGGGCCATCTGCCGTTCGATAAGGTGCTGGAATTCTCTTTCGACGCGCTGCTTATCGCTCGCCAGCCTCTCCTGTTTCTTGACCGCATCTCGGCGGGTACCGGTCCCCCACACGAGTTCAAGCATTGCCATATCAGCGCGGATCTGGTGCGCTTCGCCCCAGGCATTAATGAGTTGGCGATTGGTTTTGTCGAGCGCCAGCAATGCCGGCCGGTATCTCTTATCCACCCATTTGAAGCGCTCGTCTTCCGCCGCCTGCAGGGTCGTGGGATTGATCCCGGCGGGCTTCGCCACCGCAGGTTCCACGCCATGGGTAAACGGAACACAAACCAGCAACAGTCCTATCCAACCGATCCGAAGTGTATTCATCATCTCGCCGACTCCCTATTATTCACGTTCCCGGAAACACATGTGACAAAGAAACCCGATTGCGACCGGTCAGGAGCTGAGCGCCACGCTGCGCTCCGCCGCTGCCGCCAGAACCGCCGCCAGGACCGTACGCACATCGCTGCCGCGCAACACGTCCAGTCCGGCGGCGGTCGTGCCGCCCCTGGACGCGACCCCCGCCATGAACTCAACCGGTTTCGTCCCCCGTTCGAGCATCACCGCCGCCGTGCCAAGCATGGTCTGCAACGCCAGCTCCAACGACGTCTCCGCCGCCATGCCTCGGGCCTCCGCCGCCCCGGCCAGCGCGTCCAGAACATACGCGAAAAACGCGGGGCCCGACCCGCTCAGCGCCGTGACGGTGTCAAACTGCGACTCCCCCTGCCGCACCACCCGTCCACAGCTCTCGAACATCCTGCGGACCCGTTCCAGATCAGCATCTGTCGCGCTAGCGCCTCCGCAGAGTACGCTCATCCCCTGCCCCACCTGGCAGGCCAGGTTTGGCATCACACGCACGACCCGCGCCCCCGGCAGCCGCTCTTCAAAATAGGCCAGCCGTTTTCCGGCTGCAATGGATATGACGAGTTTCCCCGCCACGAGTGCCTTCAATCCCGACAAAACCCCATCCAACTCCTGCGGCTTGACCGCCAGCACGACCGCATCGCTTCGCCGCACCACCTCCGCGTTATCGCGGAGGGCATCCACGCCGAATCGGCCACGAATCGCATCCAGACGCCCGTCATCCACATCGCTGACGGCCAGTTCGCCAGCCTGACAGACGCCATGCTCCAGCAACCCCGACAGCAGTGCTTCCGCCATCTTGCCCGCCCCGACAAATCCTGTCCTCATTCACCAGCCTCCACACCGTTTAAAAGCTCAATCCCTGCAATAAGCGCTCAACCAATTTTGACACCAGAATGAACGGTTTCATGATCAAACCCGAGAAGGGAATCAAGCCGAAACTGGCCAGCACCACCAAGACCGTGTAGCCCGCCAGCAAGGCAAGGCGAAGAGCGACATGCGAGGATGGCTTGACCCCGTGTTTTCCCGGATGATTCATGTTGCGCCCGCCGGAATTCGGATTCTTCTTCTGCCGATTGGGCGACCACCACTCCGGAAGCACGCTGTTGACCGTCCCGGCGAGGTAAGCATCCAGGATCTCGATAACACCCTCCAACCCCCGCCGCGAAGCCACATGCCCACCACTGTTGTGGACGGTCTCCATCACATCCACCTCCGCATTGGAGGGACATCCCGTGCAGGCGGCGGATGAACCGTCAAGCATGCTGATGTCGTTATGACCGTTACCGATCGCCAGGATTTCGGAGTGCCTCACCTGGATCCGGGTGGCAAGCTCGCGTATCGCCATTCCCTTGGTAAAGGGCACCGCGCGGACATCCACTTCCAGCATGAAATGGAAAACACGCAGATGCTTGAAGACACTTGCCTTGCGGCGCAGCAGTTCGGCGGCCGCCTCCGCGTCCTCCTCCGAGCGGAACCGCAGGCAAAGACGGTTGCGGCGGTGGTAAATCGTGGTCACCCCCTTGGTCATGCCACGCACCATGCGGTGCCACTCGTTGAGCGCCCCGCGCAGGTAGAGCGCGCTTGACCAGACCTCGAAGCGGATGCCTGCATTCCAGATCAGGTGCGGCCAGTACCTGCGTCGGCCCCGCCGGTAGATGAACGCATGATGGATGATCACGTAATCCGGCTCGATGCCCATCGCCCGCATCGGAGACAGCACCGCCTCGACACTATGCATGGACCGCCCCGTACAGACTGCCCATTGCGCGTCGAAGCGCTGGCGGTAGAGAAGCAGCCGATCCGAGAAATCATTGAAAAGCGCGAACTCATTGCCGCCACCGACCAGCGTGCCATCCAAGTCGGTCGTGATCAGTTTTATGACTGGCGTCGCCATCCGCTCAGTATCCCTTCTTCGCCACTTCCTTCTGCAGCGCCACCTGGAACCCCTCGATGTCCTCCGGGCTCGGGCGGTATCCGGGTTGCTTCGCATCCAGCGCCAGCCGCCCGTATTGATCCAGCATCCAGGCCGCCTTGACGCCGTCGCTGAACGTGACCGTTCCACTGACCAACGCCCCCGGCTTCATGATCCTGTCCACCTCGACCGAAACGCCACCAGGACCGTCCGCCAGCGGCTCCCCGGCATCCTCCGCGAAGTCCTCCCCGGCGACATCCTCCAGCGAAGCCTCGGCCTCCGGCTCCGGCTTCCTGGGCGTGACACGCGATGCCGTGCGATCCTGGATCTCAAGCCCGAGATCCAGGATCAGGAATCGCACATCCATGAACGTGGGACGCAGCCCGAACTCTGACGCTAGGCGGCGCTGGATCTCTGAAAGCCCGCAGCCGTCCTTCACCCATCCCGTTACTGTCGTTTTCTGCTGTTCCGTAAGTTCCATAGCTGCCTTTCGTTATGGCGACCCTTCGCGCGTAAATACCATCGAGCCGTATCCCACCACCCACTGCCCCCGTCCCGACGGGTCAATGTCTCCGCTGTTCCTGTAGAGGAGTCTGCGGCCATGGCGGCAGCCCAGCATCCGCGCCGTTTCCAACGCCGCCAGCACCGGCCCGATACCACAGCAAACCTGCCGCTCATATGACCATGCCTTATTCAACCCGTCGGAATCAAGTCTTTCCATCATCCGGAGCGTGCTTTCATCGCTGGCAACCACCCGGTCGTAATCCGGGTCGTGCAGCAGATCCGTACTCGCGATTACACAAACCCGCCTTGTCGCGGCGGCGACGACCAACGAACGCACGAGCGCCATTCGGAACGCCTCGTCGTGTCCGCCAAGCAGCCCCGTTGCTACCGGCACCCCCGGCAGTGCCGCCTGCAGGAAGGGAAGCTGATTCTCCGCGGAGTGCTCCGCCGCATGGGGCCCGGTGTCAAAGAAGACACCGGGGACCTCTGCCGCCACCCGCTCCATCAACGTCCGGTCAGCCTGCATCTCCCCCATCGGCGTCCGGATTGCAGCGGCATCCAGCCAGGCCAGTCCCCGGAATGAGGCCCGATGCGGAAAACCAAGCACCACGACCGTCTCCGGACCAGCGCCCCGGCGGGCCGCTTCCTGCAGAGCCCGGAATGTGAACGCCGCAACGGCCCCGGAGTAGGCATAGCCCGCGTGCGGTGCGATCCCGGCAACCACCGGCATATCCCCGACGGGGCCCGTATCCGCGGCCGCCAGAAGCGATACCGTCATCTCCCGCAGTTCCCGGCCATCGCCCGGAAACCAGCGACCGTCGCCATGGGTCCGATAGACCAGGCTCATCGCGCCTCCGCTTTTACAAGGCCCCACTCACGGTCCATCTCGTCCAGCGTGCAATCCTCCAAGCGCCGTCCGGATGCGAGTATCCTCCGTTCCACCTCATGGAACCGGCCGGTGAACTTACCAATGGCCCCTCGCAGGGCCTCCTCCGCATGAACCCCGCGGAACCGGCATAGGTTGACCGTCGCAAACAGCAGATCGCCCAGCTCATCCTCCACGGCCTCTGCCGATCCCGAGGCAAGCGCCTCGCGCACCTCGCCCAGCTCCTCCTCCACCTTGTCGAGCACGTCGTCAATGCGGCTCCAATCGAATCCGACGCGCGCGGCCCGTTCCTGGATGCGCTGGGCACGATGGAGGGCCGGAAGCTGGCGGGGAATGCCGTCGAGCGTCGCCTGCGGGGGCGCATGAAGTCCGCCGCGCTCCTGCCGCTTGATCTCCGCCCAGCGGCGAACAACCTCCTCCGGCGTGTCCGCCACCGACTCTCCGAACACGTGCGGATGACGGCGGATCAGCTTCTCCGTCAAATGCGCCGCAACGGCCTCGAAATCGAACTGGCCCTCCTCGGCCCGGATCCGGGACTGCAGGAGCACCTGCAGCAGCACATCGCCCAGCTCATCGCAATGCGCGGCGGGATCCCCGCCATCAATCGCCTCAAGCAGCTCGTAGCATTCCTCGACGAGATAAGGCTTCAGCGATTCCAGCGTCTGCTTGCGATCCCAGGGGCAGCCGCCCTCCCCGCGCAACCGCGCAATCACCGACAGCAGCCTGCCCACCGCATCGCCATTCGCCTCTGCCACAAAAGCCTCCCGTTCCTGGCCTCCCGTTCCTGCCTTTACCGGCAAACAACGCGCTATTCTATCGAACCCGCATCGCGATTGCATGTTTTTTTTGAACCATCGCATATTTATATTGATTTCCAGCTTAAACAAACTATGATTCGGCTCCCGTTCGGGAAAAAACATTTCCCGGGTTTCCTTTCGGGGTGTAGCTCAGCCTGGTAGAGCGCTTGGTTCGGGACCAAGAAGTCGCTGGTTCAAATCCAGTCACCCCGACCATTTCCGACTTGCCCCGGCGTCGATTCCCTGAGAAGCCAGATTTCTGAGATTTCAGGCGCTTCCGGGTTTTTTGGGGAATCTTTCATAGACGGTCACTGTCACGTCGGGCGTTAACACGGAATCCCCCCGCCACCCCTCTCCCCCGACCTACCGTTTCGGCGGGTCGGCTTCGCGGACCACGGCGCCGTACTTGTCGCTGAGGATGAGCAGGGCCAGCCGCGCGGAATTCTCGACTTCGCTGGTGTTGAGCGACGCGTAGTCGAAGCGACCGCGCAGGTCGGTGTAGCCGTCCTTGATGAACTTCACTTCGCCGCTCTGCATCCGGGCGTACACCTTGACGTAGGCACCGGCAACCGGCTTGCGCGTCTCCGCATGCGTGACGGACACCTGCCCATAGGTTTCGATGAGCTGCACCTTGAGTGTGTTGGCGTAATAGCCCTGCGTCTTGCGCAGGCCCGCGCCCACGGCCTCGACCATCACGTTGCGGGCCCTGAACTCCGCCGGCAGGTCGACCTCCAGCACCTCCTTGCCGGCAGGCAACTCCGCCTTGCGGCTCAGTACGGGCCGGATGAACGCGAACTGGGCCGCGCCCTCCTGCAGGAAGGGGTTGCGCGAGAAAAGCAGCTCGATGTCCATCGGGTAGAAGTTCAGCGTGCAGGTCTTCAGGTTGCGGTAGTCCAGGCGGATCCGGCCCGCCTCGACCTGCAGTTCCAGTGCCGGCTCCGTGGCCGCCAGCACGCCCTGCGACTGGTCGCGGTTCTCCGGGTCCGCGGCGACGGCCGCCGCTCCCTTCTCCAGCTCGTCAAGCTGCGCCAGCGCCTGCTCGAAGCGCGCGCGCCAGCGGTCCACCGGGTCCTCCGCGTGCCGCTTGGCGATGCGACGCGCGGTCTGCGTGTCGCCGCGGTAGAAGGCAAGGACCACGTCGAGATAGTCGCACTGCAGCTCCTCGGGCACCGCCTTCCGGTCCACACGCGCATACCAGTCCAGCGCCCCGGCCACCCGGTCCTGGAGCGTCATGTAGTACGCGACGGTCAGCTCGTCCACATCGTTGAACGCAACCTTGTAGCTCAGCACGGTCATCAGCCGCTGGTACTGCTCGCGGAAGCAGTTGTTGAGGATCTTGCGTTTGGCGCCGACGCTGTGGGCGCGCGGGTTGACCAGCGGCGCATACTCCAGGTGCTGATAGTCCAGCCTTTCGACAGGGTCAAGCACCAGCAGCGGGGAGACCAGGTACAGCCCGCAGCGGTCCGCGAACGGCGAATGTTCGAGGAACACGCGCAGGGTGCGCGGATCGTTGTGCAGCAGGCCGTAGCTCCACAGGGTGTCCTGGTAGAGGTGCCGCGCCTCGAGCAGAGCGGTGACTTTCTGGAAGAACTCCTTGTCCTTCATCCGCCAGGCGATCTCGTTCAAGTCGAGCCGCAGCACGTTGGACTGCCCCAGGAACGCGATGACGTCCTCGGGCGTTCCGCTCTGGGAAATCCAGGCCCAGCTCGTCTTGTCCACGTTACTGAGCTGCGCCACGACGTGGAAGATGAACGGCGCGGCGCCGCCCACGACGCGATCGTCCTGCGCGAGGGTGACGGGGTAATGACGGTAGGCGCCCGTCGCGGGGAAGTAGAAGAAATACTCCAGCGTCTGGGTGCCGTGAGGATCGAGGGCCACGTGCATGCCGCGCGTGTAGAAGCCGTTGTTGACGGGAATGGCGCCCATCGGAATCTGCAGCAACACCTGCAGCGTTTGACGGTTGCCCGTGGGGTTGGTCAGCACCACCTGCGTGCCGTAAACCACGTGCGGAAGGAACTCGTCGGTAACGTACTTGTCGAACTGCTCGTTGTCCTCGTGACGGTAGCGGTCGTCGGCCCGGAAGAAGTGCTGGGCCACCAGCACGGCCCCGGGCGTCTCCGCCCGCTGCGCCTCGCGGATCTCGCGGTGAAACACCACCAGCGGCGAGGCGGCATTCAGGGTGTACGCCAGGCCGTCCAGTGCTTCCCCGTGCTTCGCCGGCTCAAACGGCAGATCCAGCACCGCCAGCGCGAGCATCATCTCCGTGAAACTGCGGGACGCCTCGGGGAAGTGGGTCGAGAGGAACGGCTGCTTTCCGTCGTGCGCCGCATAGTCGGCCCAGAACGCGCTGGGCGGAACCAGGTCGGCGAGCTGTTGTTCGATCGGCAGGTGATAGTAGTTGTTCTCCGCCCACTCCTTGGTCTGGTCCAGCTTCTGGAAGAACCGCCGCTGCGCAACCTCGCGGTTCACCACCTCATCATCGAAGAAATCCTGGGCGGCCTCCGCCAGTTCACGCAACTCCGGATCCGCTGCCTCCTCATTTCCGGAGACGGCCTGCCTTTTGGCCTGGGCTTGCAGCTCTTTTCCCGCCATGGACTTGTCTTTGCCCGTCACCCGCTTCCTCGCCATGTCCATCAGCGCGTCCGCTTGCATTTCTAACTCGATGGAGGACTGTTCGGCGGACTTTTCTAGGGCGGGTGCCAGCGCGATTTCGGCTTGATCCGCCGCCCGCAATCGACGATCCTCAACCATGCCCAGCATGGTCCCACGGCGCTTGAGGTCCTCGCTCTTTTTCAAGCCGTCGATCGCCTCCTTCATCGCGCTGCCCATGTCGAGGCCGCCGGCCTGCAGCGCCGTGTCGAAGCGGCGATTGAAGTCCTCGAGATCGGGCGGAATCAGGTCGGCGCGGTCGCGCGCGTCGCGGGTAAGAGACGCCGCCTGTGCCCGGATGCGCCGTCCGAGCAGGATCCGTTCGACCGCATTGAGCCGCCCGAAGCGCCACGGCTCCAGGTACCCGTCGAGATCGCTGCCCAGCAGCCAGTGATCCATGAAGGTCTTGTCCTTCTTGTTCTTCAGGTACGGCGCGACAACCTCCTTGAAGAAGGCAGGATCTTTCTCGTGCAGGAAGAAGCTCAGCTCGTGGCAGGCATACTTGGAATACAGCTTCCGTTGTTCCTTGGCGTCGAGCGACGGCCAGTTGGCGACGAACGAGAACTCCTCGAACGTCGCGTTGCCGCCGAGCGTGGCGAGCAGCCGGTAGGCCTTGGCCACGGTGTCGAAGGTCTCGAAGCGCGCGGTGGTGGCGTCGCCGACCGAAAGCGTGCCTTTCGCGCCGACCGGGGTAATGATCTTCTGCTCGGAGAAGGTCTTTTGCGGATCGAGCCCGGCCACCTGGCGCAGTTCCCGCGTTTCCACCGGCGTGTCGTCCAATGCCGCGTTCTTCAGCACCGAGGACTGGGGGTCGGTCGCGAGGATGCGCAGGTGCGGAAGGCCCATCAGCTCCGCGCGCGGGATGCGGACCACACCGTCCTTGTCGGGCGCGCGGTTCCAGAGCGTGACGGCGGGCTGCTTCAAGAAGTCCAGGTTCGCGAAGCCTTCCGGTGCCGCGCCGGCGCTGCCTTTACCGCCGTAGGCCGCCATCGCCGCCGCGCGATCGCCAGCCGAACGGCTCGCGTAGAGTCCCTGCATCTCCAGGGTTTCGGACTCCGCGTCGGTGTCGCGCAGGGCCCAGGGGTTGAGCAGCAGGCCGGGCCGTTCGAGCATGTTTCCGGGAAACTTCGTCGCCGTCTGGCGGTCCAGAATGTAGCGGTATTCGTCGCCGATATCGCGGCCGGACTCGTAGAAGGTGCGCGCGGCGGGCCAGGGCTGCTGGAGAAGGCCGGGGGCACCGGTGTACCCGAGGCGGGCGAACAGGTCGTAGGCCGGCAGGTAGCGGCTCGCCAGCACATGCACGCGGGTGAAGGGCGTGGCGTTGGCCAGGCGGATCTCGACCGCATCCCCGACCGTCGTGACGTCCCTGACCTGCAGAGGCGCCAGGCGCGGGCGCTCGAGGGCGCGGCGCGCGGAGAGGGTGAACCCGTCGCGATCCTCGCCTTCCGTCAGCCGCACGGCGATCGCGCGATCGAGCGGCTTCAGATAGAGCGAGTAATCGCCGGCGGGCAGGTTGCCGAGCTCGATGAACCCGTCCTTGACGGCAAGCGCCTCGTTCCAGTCTTTCACAAACTGGCCCTGGCGCTGCTCGATCAGGGACAGTTCCTTGAGCGGCTCGGCGGCGTCGAAGGCCACCGGCACGCGCAGAACCTCGCCCTTGCGCCCGTGCAGCTCGGCGGGCAGCGTGCATGCGCTCGCGGCAGGCGACCAGGCATGCTCCGCCCCGAACGGCTCGCGCACCCGGAAGCTCGCGATGCCAGGGAGGTCCCCCAGCCACGCGCGGCCCTGGTCATCGGTCTTGAGCTCGACCTGCACTTCCTCGCGAAACAGGCGGTGCTTGAACCAGCAGCTCAAGGGTTCGCCCGGCCGCGGCTCGCCGTTCTTGCCGCGCAGTTCCACGATATAGCCGGCGGCCGTGCGGCTGACGTGCAGATCCTGCACGGCGACACCGCGGTCCATGTGGTTGAGAACGAACGTGGCGCCGTCCGCGAGCTCCTGTTTCTGGTTGCGGCTGATGTTCTGGACCTTCGCCTTGAGCGTCACCGTCACCGCCACGGCGTTGTCGGGCACCGCGAACTCCTGAAGCGTCTCGGCGTCCTCGCGCAGGTTGTGGCCGGGAATCTGAATCTCCTTTTCGGTCGCAATACCCTGAAGATCCTCCACGCGCAGGACCAGCCGCGGCTCTTCGAGCAGCTTCAGGCTGGCGGGACGGCCGTTAACGCGCAGCACCGGGCGCAGGGCCAGTTGCGCTTTCTCACGGCGGATCAGCGCCTCGCGGTCCACGTACAGCCCGGCCTGCAGATCATAGCTTTCGGCCAGGTGCGAAAAGCGCACCAGCGAAGCGAAGCCGCCCTGATGCACCACGAGCGCGTCGTCGCGCGGGTCGGTGCTGAAAGGAATGACCAGGCGGCCTTTCTCGTCCGGCGTGAACTCGCGGCCGCCCAGCCAGGCGCGCGCGTCCGTCAGCCTGCGGTTCTCCTCGTCGAGCACGGTAAAGGCGTGGCCGGCGGCGGTGACCTCCTGCAGCGCGCCCAGCCGCCCCTTCTGCACCAGCGCACGACTGCTCTTCCCGTTGCCGATCAGTTCCACGACGTACGCCCCGCGGCTCGCGAGCTCGGGAAACTCGAATGTGCGCGCGACGCGCCGCTCGGGCGGCTCCGAATAGGTGACGCGCCGCTCGGACGAGGCCACCAGTCCGTCGAGGTTGATCGCCAAATTCAGCGGCTGGCCCGTCTCGCGATAGTAGTTCAGCGTGTTGATCTCGTAAACCTTCACGATCAGCGAGGGCACGTTCTTGACGGACGCCGTGAGCTTGACCGCGGCGCCGGTGCCCAGCACGTCGGGATTGTCGGGGGCGAAGTCAATGTCGATGCGCTCCTTCAGCCGCCGGTACTCGTCGGGCGCGAGCAGGCTGGCCCACTGTTGCGGCTCCCCCACCCCGGCGGTGATCTTCGCCTCGGCAAAGAGGCGCTTGAGGAAGTCGTCGCGGATCCAGGGCTTGTAGGCATCGTAGTCGGCGGCCTCGACGAAGAACGTCAGCAGGTAGTCGCGGACCAGGGGCTCCTCGTTCTCCACGGATGGAAGCTGCAGCAGGCCGAAGGACTGGTTCAACTGGGCCATGTGCTCGCCGCTGGGGATGGCGCGACGGACTTCGTCCCGCAGGTAGTGCACGTTGCGGGGAAGCTTCACGTATTCCAGGAAGCGTCCGGCGTCATACTCGCCCTGCTTCCGGTCGTGCCGCAGGCGGCCGTAGAGCACGTTCGCCTTGAGCGAGTTGTGAACCGGGTCGAGGGTCTTCACGAACTCCCAAACGCGCTCGAAGTACGCCAGGCGCGCCGCGGCGTCGGTTTCCAGGTCCACCTCGTCCTCCGGGGCCAGCTTCGAGAGGTAGGCGTTGACGAACGCCGTCTGGTTGCGCAGGTCCGGCTTCTTCTGGAGCAGCTCATCCAATTGGGCCAGCGTCAGGCGGCGGTGGATCTCGTGATGGCCGAACCCGCGGCTGTCGCGGTAGGCGAGATCGGCGATGACCCGATCCACGAGCCCCGGGTAGTCCGGCCGCTGGAGCCGGGCCAGCAGGTTGCGGCGCTGATCCTCGGTAATGGACTGCCCGGCGGCCAGATCGAGGCCCGCATTCTCGATCCGCTCCAGGCTGCCACGGTCGATGGCCAGCGCGCGGCGAAGAAGAGTTTCGATGGAGATCGATGCCGGGGCGAGTTTCGTGGGCGCGTCGCTGCGCCGCTCACCGGTCTTGCGGGCGTGGCCGAAAAACGGATTCAACTGATCGCGCAGGTACGCAAGCGTCTTATCGGGGCTCTGCGCATAGTCCAGCAAGGCCTGGCGGTTGAGCAGCTCGCGCGCTTTATCCGTGATGCTCCCCTTGCGTTCCCGGATCCAACGGTCCAAGGTCTCCTGAAAGACCTCCCGTTGCCCCGTATTCTGCGCGTGCAGGGCGTGAAAGTAGAAATAGTCATCCGTCCCCGGAACCAGTTCCCGGAGCGCCTCCACGCGGTTGGTCGCCAGCGCAAACTCCTCGATGTAACCGATTTCCTGGGCCACCGCGCCCGAAACCGCCAGGAACACAAATCCCCATACACAGGTAGGCTTCATAAACGGATCTCCTTTACTGATTTGCCCCTGTCCGAAAGGTCTTTTCGGACCGGTGTGTTCAGTGTTCAGACATTTCGCGCGACATTCCGCCTGACATAACGAGTCGTAACATGCCACAATTCTACCACTTAACATCACTCGAAGCATTGATTATGCTGGCCGTTGCGACACTGAAGACCCTAACAGACCCGGCCACGATCCGCAACCTGTTTATCCGTGGCCCGAGACCCCCGAATCCTTAGCGAAGCATGGCGGCTAGCGCCGGCCATGCTTCGCTAAGGATTCGGGCAGGCGCCCCTCCCGGAATTTTGGGTTGAAATTGTTCGTCGATTGTTTTTAGAATCGCGCCCGTTTGAAACGAACATCACAAGGAGCGTTGACATGAAGAAACTAGCCCTCATCCTCTGCACCGCCATGCTGGCCGCCGGCTGCGCACGCAAGCCCACCCTTTTCGTCTACAACTGGACCGACTACATGAGCCCGGAGCTGATCCCGCAGTTCGAAAAGGAATTCAACTGCAAGGTCGTGCTCGACTTCTATGACTCCAACGAGGCGATGTTCGCGAAAATCAAGGCGGGGGGAAGTGGCTACGATGTGATCTTCCCCAGCACCTATATGGTCAGCATGATGCACCAGCAGGGAATGCTCCAGCCACTCGACATCGCGCGGATCCCCAACGCGAAGCATATTGACCCGCTCATCCTCAACCTGACCGGCGATCCGGAAATGGAGTTCAGCGTGCCCTACATGAGCGGCCCCACCGGTATCGGTTACCGGAAAAGCCGTGTGCCGGACTTCGAGCCGACTTGGGGAATGTTCGACCGCCCCGCCTACAAGGGCCGCATCACGATGCTGAACGATATGCGCGAGGCGATCGGCGCCGCGCTTAAATTCCTGGGCTACAGCTACAATTCGACTGACGATGCCCAACTTGAGCAAGCCCTCCAGGTGGTCGTCCGCTGGAAGGCAAACATCGCCAAATTCGAGTCGGACCAGTATAAGAACGGCCTTGTTTCCGCCGAGTTCCTAATGACCCAGGGGTTCAGTGGTGATGTGCTGCAGGTGATTGCCGAGAGCGACGACATTGGGTTTGCCGTTCCACGCGAGGGAACCTCCGTGGCGACCGACGAGATGGTCATTCCGGCGACCTCGACGCAGGTCGACCTGGCGCATGCCTTCATCAATTTCATGCACCGGCCGGAAGTCGCGGCCGCCAATACGGAATTCGTCCATTACCGCTGTCCGAACGTCGCCGCCTACGCGCTGCTTGCTCCGGAAATCCGGAACGACGCGGCAATATTCCTGCCCGACGAGATCCTGAAGCGCTGCGAGGTGATCCGGGACCTGGGCGAGAACAACGCCAAGTTCGTCCGGATCTGGGATCGGATCAAGGCCGCCGAGTAGCCACGATAAGACCTGACGGGCCAGTCCCGGACCCCGTTTCTTGGCAAGAGGATTAGACTCGACAAACCGCCGTTTCCCGGCTAGGTTCTGTCGCCGTGAGGGAATTCGTGGAGAGTCCCCGCCGGTGTCCATTCGGCTATCCGCCGAAGCCAACGCCAGCGGCGGAATTTTTTTAGCAAGCCGGGGTTAGCGGAAAGGATATTCACATGGCAGACGACGCTTCATTTCTGAACGATCTTTACAGCAAGGCGCTGGAAAACAATGTGATCCCGCAGAAACTCTATGAGCAGTATAACGTCAAGCGCGGGCTCCGCAACGCCGACGGGACCGGTGTGCTGG
>CAZGBW010000033.1:0-13885 GCA_964523995.1 uncultured Victivallales bacterium
GAGAAACTGTCCGACTATGAATGGGGGCCGGCGCAATCCTTCAGGAAGCGGGTGACTCTGGACCGAGAGGTCATCGAGAAGCTGGCCGAGCGCAGCAATCTGCACGGGTTCCTGCGGATGGTCCTGTACGTGGGCGCGATGGGACTGGTGGCGTGGGCGACCGTGGCCGTCAGCCGCTACAGCCCCTGGCTGGCGATCCCCTTGCTTTACGGCTACTGGTTCCTGTATGGATTCTGGGTCGCCGTCGCGCATGAGCTGCAGCACAAGATCGTGTTTGCCAAGTCCTGGGAGCGCTTCAGCGAGTTCCTCTACTTCTGGGTGCAGGCGCTTCTCTGGAACAGCCCGCGCTATGCACGCATCTCCCACATGCTCCACCATCGCTGCACGATGGTTCGCGGCATAGACCCGGAAACCAACTGGCCCGAAACCGTCACGAGCGCATGGCTGCGCCAACACCTGTGGACCCTCATCTCGCTCATCCTGCTATTCGGCGTTCCGCGCGCCTTGTACGATGCCGTGAAACAGCAGATCCAGCGCATCGCGGGCCGCCGGGATCGCATGATGCGCGAGCAGTGCTCGGAAAAGGATGTACGCACCATCCGGATCGAATCGGCGGGAATCCTCCTTTTCCACCTGGTGGTGGTGGCGCTGGCGATCTGGTTCCGCCGCTGGGAGCCTATCCTGTTCATCACCGTGGCCTGGCATATCGGCTCCGGGATGGAAGGCTTGTGGCATTCGACCGAGCACATCGGCCGCGCCTACAATGTGAACGACCAGAGACTGGCGACGCGTTCGGTGCGGGTGAGTCCGTTCATCCGCCTGATCTACGGCGGGCTGGACGACCATGTGGATCACCACCTGTTCCCCAGCGTCCCCTCGCGCAACCTGCCCAAGCTTCACCGCCTGCTCGACAGGGACCTGCCTGAACCGCGCTCGATGATCGGCTGCTGGAAGGAAATGTTCACCATCGCGCGGGAAAAGGACCTCCGCCAGACGAACGAATATGTTCCGATCCCCCGCCCGACCCTGTAGACGGGGCCGTTGAAATCGAAAGCTCATCCCCCGGCATCTACCGCGACCGGATCCTTGCCGCCCCCAGGGTGACCCCCTCGGAAATCGGATCCGTGCGGGGTCAGCGGGTAATCCGGATGACGGCCGCGGGTCCGCCGACCGGGGTCAGGGTATAGTGCGTCGCCGAGGCCGGGATCAGGCAGGTTGTTCCGCTGCCGGCCGTGGCAACGGTTCCCCGGGCCCCGATCAGCACATGGCCGCTGACCACAAAAACGGCGTGGAAGCTGCCGGCGTCGTGCGTGACCGGCTCCGGTGCATTCAGCGCGATGCGCACGACGGTGAAAAACGGGCACTGGCTGATGGCGGAGTACGCATTGGGACCGGTCTGCGGAAGCGGGCGCGGCGAGTTGACCTCGGGCTGCGCATTCGCCCAGTTGATCACCCGCATGGCCTGCTCAAGGTGCAATTCCCGCGAGCGGCCCTGCGCGTCGGTCCGGTTCCAGTCATAGACGCGGTACGTGGTGTTGGAGTTCTGCTGGACCTCGAGCAGCAGGCAGCCCGCGCCGATCGCGTGGACGCGGCCGCCCGGCACAAAAACCGCCCGGCCGGGCTTGGCGGGGATTGCCGCGAGAACATCGGACTCCAGGCGCTGCAGGTCGAGCGCCTCTTCAAACCGTTTCCGGGTCGTGCCCGGCTTGAGGCCAGCGTAGATGAGCGCGGTCGGATCCGCCTCAAGGATATACCACATCTCGGTTTTCGGTTCGCCGCCGGTCAGCGGTGCGGTGCGTTCGTCCGGGTGAACCTGGACGCTCAGGTCCTGCCGGGCATCAATCAGCTTGATCAGCAGCGGGAAAACGGTATCGGTGGAATCCTTCCCGAGCAGTGCCGGACCGAAGGTTCCGATCAGCGCGTGCAGGGTCTGCCCCTTGAGCGGTCCGTTGATGACGGTACTCATGCCCTCCGGGCGATCCGCGAGTTCCCAGGACTCGGCGCAGAGTGTCGGGGTATTGCCCCGCTGGAAGCAGCGGGCGATGCGGTTGCCGCCCCAGAGGTAGTCCTTGTAGACGGGCTGGAAAAGCAACGGGTAAAGTTCGTTATTCATGGCGGCTCCCTGCAGGGGTTCGTCCTGCCAGGCTAAAACGGCGGCCCCTGGGTTACTGTTCGCGGGGGCTCCTGCTCCTGACTCTCGGGCACTCTACGGCAGGTCTGGCCGGGAGGCAAGCCGTTTGCGCTGCTGTTTTTCGCTCGCGCAGCGGGCGAGAGCGCCGATCCGGTTTTCTCTGGTTATCGCGACGGGGTTCAGGTATGGTAGGACGGTTTGACTATGGCCACCGGGCGGAGTGCGCGGCGCAATCCGTCCAATAAGCAGCAGGGAGCTTCCGGATATGCAGTGGATATTGAAAAAGGTACTGGGGACAAAGAATCAGCGTGACATCCGTAAATTGAAACCGCTCGTGGATCGGATCAATGCCCTGGAAATCGAGTTCCAGGCGTTGAGCGACGAGGCGCTGAAGGCGAAGACGGACGGATTCAAGGCCCGGGTGAAGGCGGGGGAATCGCTGGATGATATCCTGTGCGAGGCGTTTGCAACCGTCAAGAATGCCTGCCGCCGGCTCTGCGGCACGGTGGTGAATGTCTGCGGTCACGAGCTGGCCTGGGACATGGTGCCGTTCGATGTGCAGCTCATCGGCGGCATCGTGCTGCACCAGGGCAAGATCGCGGAGATGCAGACCGGCGAGGGCAAGACGCTGGTGGCGACCATGCCGCTCTACCTGAACGCGCTGGGCGGTCGCCCGGTGCACCTGGTGACGACCAACGACTACCTGGCCCGCCGCGATGCCGCCTGGATGGGGCATGTCTACACGTTCCTGGGGCTGAGTGTCGGCTGCATCCAGAACCAGATGACGCCCTCGCAGCGCCGCGCGGAGTATGCCAAGGACATCACTTACGGCATGAACAGCGAGTTCGGGTTCGACTATCTTCGCGACAACGGCATGGCGTTCCGCCCCGAGGAACGGGTGCAGAACGGCTATCATTTCGCGATCATTGATGAGGTGGACAACATCCTGATTGATGAGGCGCGCACGCCCCTGATCATCTCCGGCCCGGCGCCGACCTCGTCGCACCAGTACTTCGAGCTCAAGCCGAAGGTCGAGCGGCTGGTGCGGTTGCAGCAGGAACTCTGCAACCGCATGACCTCGGATGCGCAGGCGGCGCTGGAGGCGGGCGACACGGACAAGGCGCAGCTCCTGATGTACCAGATCGGCCACGGCATACCGAAACACAAGAAATTCATGCACATGATGGAGGAGCCGTCGGTCCGGAAGCTGCGCGAGCAGGTCGAGAACGCGATGCTGACGGACCTGCGCAAGGATGAGGCGCGGGAGTTGCGCGAGGAGCTGTACTTCACGATCGACGAGCGGGGCCACGATGCCAGCCTGACGGAGAAGGGCTGCGAGGCGCTCAATCCGACCGATCCGGACATGTATGTGCTGCCGGACATGGTATCCGCCATGGCGGAACTCGACGGGCATACCGAGATGAGCGAGGAGGAGAAGACGCTCAAGCGGCAGGAGCTGCAGGCGGTCTTCGGGGACCGCAGCGAGCGCATCCACAACGTGGACCAGCTTCTGCGCGCGTACTGCAGCTACGAGCGCGATGTCGCCTATGTGGTGCAGGAGAACCAGGTCCTGATCGTGGACGAGTATACCGGGCGGCTGATGCCCGGCCGGCGCTGGAGCGACGGCCTGCACCAGGCGATCGAGGCCAAGGAGGGTGTCAAGATCGAGCGCGAGACGCAGACGCTGGCCACGATCACGATCCAGAACTATTTCCGCATGTACAGCAAGCTGGCGGGCATGACCGGCACGGCGGAAACCGAGGCCGACGAGTTCCACCAGATCTACAAGCTCGATGTGGTGGTGATCCCGACCAACCGCCCGATCCGGCGGATGGACGGCAACGACGTGATCTACAAGACCCAGCGCGAGAAATACAAGGCGCTGATCGAGGATATCAAGAGTCGGCATGAGAAAGGACAGCCCGTGCTGGTCGGCACCGTCTCGGTCGACACCTCGGAACTGGTCAGCCGGATGCTGCGGCGCGAGAACATCCCGCACAGCGTGCTCAATGCGAAGAATCACGAGCGCGAGGCGGAGATCGTGATGCGTGCCGGGCAGGCGGGGGCGGTGACCATCGCCACCAACATGGCGGGCCGCGGTACGGACATCAAGCTCGGGGCGGGGGTGGTCGGTGTCCCGCGCGAGGTGATCACCTCCATGATCAAGCCGGACGATCCGTACGAGGGGACGACGTTGCGAAAGTTCCTGCAGGAGCATCCCTGCGGGCTGCATGTGGTGGGGTCCGAGCGGCACGAGGCCCGGCGGATCGACCGTCAGCTCCGCGGCCGCTGCGCCCGCCAGGGCGATCCCGGCTCGTCGCGGTTCTACATCTCGCTGGAGGACGACTTGATGCGCCTATTCGGTTCCGACCGGATCGCCGGCATCATGAGCCGTCTCGGGCTGGAGGAGGGGCAGGAACTGGAGCACCGCTGGCTCAACCGCTCGATCGAGACGGCGCAGCGGCGGGTCGAGCAGCAGAACTTCTCCATCCGCAAGCGTACGCTGGAGTATGACGATGTCATGAACAAGCAGCGCGAGATCATCTACGGCTTCCGTGGCGAGGTGGTCTGCACGGAATCGGTGCGCGAGATCATCTATGACCTGATCAGTGATGTGATCAGCGGCACGACGGACGTGATGCTGGTGGATGTCGGCGACGCGGCGCTCCGGGCCTATGTGGAGTGGGTGCAGACCACCTTCCCGGTTCCCCTGCGGATCGAGCGGGTGAAGGCGCACGGGACCGACCGCGAGGCGATCGCCGAGGAGGTCTTCGGGCTGGTTCAGGGCGCTTATGCGCTCAAGATCTCGATGGAGGATCCGAACTCCGCGGGGATGATGGAGCGCTATATCCTGCTGCAGGCGATCGATTCGCACTGGCAGGAATACCTGCGGGCGATGGACGGGTTGCGCCAGGGGGTCGGGTTGCGGGCCTACGGGCAGCGCGATCCGCTGGTGGAGTACAAGCGCGAGGCCTACCAGATGTTCGAGCATCTGATGTCGGATATAAAGACGGAGATCGTGAACCTGGTGTTCCGGTCGGCGACCTCGGCGGGCACCTACGGGCAGTTCCTGCAGGCGCTGCCGGTCCGGGCGGTGCATGAGGAGGCACCGGCGGTGATCGGGGACGGCGTCGGCATGGGCGAGCCTGCGGGGCGTGGCACCGCGGCGCCAGTGCGCGGTGGCTCGGCGGACCGGGTGTTCGCGGAGGCCATGCGCGACGGCGGGTTTGCCCCGGCCCGCCCGGACGAGAAGGTCGGGCGCAACGATGCATGCCCCTGCGGCAGCGGGAAGAAGTACAAGAAATGCTGCGGAAGCTGATTCAGGATTATCGTCCCCTCAAGGCGGCGGGCGCGGTCCTGACGGGATGGATGCTGGCCTGTTCCTTCCCCCTGCCGCCCGTTCTCAAGGGCATGGAGGGGGCCGGGGCGGCCTGGATGGCGCTGATTCCCCTGATGCTGGTGGTCCGCTGCTCGCGGCCGCGCGCGGCGTTCGGCTGGGGCTGGCTCGGTGGGATGGTCTGCTGGCTGCTGTCGCTCTCCTGGCTGCTGTCGCTGCGGCACACGTGGAATGACGCGGTGCTGCTGCCCGCGCTGGGATGGATGGCGCTGTCGGCCTACTGCGCGGTCTTCATCGGGCTGTTCGCGTTTGTCTTCGCGGCGGTGCCGGGTGGCGTCGCGGTCACCGCTGCCCCGGACGGACACGACGGGGCCGGCACCATCACGGGGCGGTCCGGCGGCATGGCGGCGCGGCTGCTGCCGGTGCTGGCGGCTCCGGTGCTTTGGGCCGGTACGGAGGTGCTGCGGGCGACCCTGTTCACCGGGTTCCCCTGGAATCCGCTGGGGGTCAGCCAGTATCGGAATGTGCCGATCATTCAACTGGCCAAGTTCGGCGGTGTGTATGCCGTCTCGGCGCTGGTCGTCCTGCTCAACGCGGCCCTGGCGATGACCATCCTGCGCATCTGCACCGAAGTGTGGCAGCGCAGGCCGCATCGCCGCCGGGTGCATGTCGAGCTGCTGGCCGGTCTTGGGGTGGTGGCCCTGTGCTGGTCGTGGGGCGTCCGCGTCGTCCGCCAGGCACCGCCGGAGACGGGGCGGCTGCTGCGCGTGGCGGCGGTCCAGCCGGCGGTGCCGCAGGTCCAGAAATGGAGCGAGGCGCATGAGCGTGACATCTATGCGGCGCTGCGCGGGCAGACGGAACTGGCGCTGATGAGCCGTCCCGACCTGGTGGTCTGGCCGGAGACCGCCACGCCGGGAATGCTGGGAGTTGATCCCGAGTCGAGTCACCTGGCGGAGTCGCTGGCGGCGGAGGGGTGCTGGCTGCTGGCCGGTTCGATGGATTTCATCCAGCCGGAAGGGCGGAAGGCGAGTTACCTGAACGGCTCCTTCCTCCTCTCGCCGTCCGGTGCCGTGGAGGCCGTCTACCACAAGCGGCATCTGGTGATCTTTGGCGAGTACCTGCCGTTCGAGTCCTGGTTCCCGTTCCTGGAACGGTGGGCGCCGCTCGGGTTCAGTTGTATTCCCGGCGCTGCGCGCCAGCCGTTGATGCGACTGGTTCCGGCGGGGGTGGCTGGCGGCGAGAGTGCCGCGGTTCCGCTTTCGGTACTGATCTGTTTTGAGGATGCATTCCCGTATCTGGCGAGGCGGGATGTCCGCGGCGGCGCACGACTGCTGATCAACCAGACCAACGATTCGTGGTTCGACGGGTCGGCGGCGTCCCGCCAGCACATGGCCAACGCCGTGCTGCGGACGGTTGAGAACCGGGTGCCGCTGGTCCGGGCGGCCAATACGGGTGTGACGTGTTTCGTGGACCGCTTCGGGCGCCTGGTCGATCTTTTCATGACCCCTGACGGCGATACGGAATCACGTGGATTCTCGGTCTCTGCCGTTACCGTGTCCGGCCCCGACATGGTGTTGACGCCCTACACCCGGTACGGCGACCTGCTCTTCGGCCTGCCCTGTGCGCTTCTGACCTTGCTGTCGGTCATCCTGTCGGCCATGCTGCCCGTCTGGAGGCGGTCTAGAACCGGTAGCCGATGCGCGCCAGAAGCTGATTGACGCCCCAGTTGACCTCGTCCGTTCCGGCGTTCGACAAGTGGCGGATCCGTGCGCCGACCTCAAAGCGCTCGTCGCGGCCAAAGAGAAAGCCTGCGCCGATGTTGGAACTGGCCAGCCAGTTGCGCCCGAGCTCCTTGCGCTCAATCTCGGTTTCGGTCACGTAATGGATGCCGATACCGAGATCCAGAAACGGGCGAATGGAGGAAAAGGGAGTGCGGAGATAGCGGTAGCGCGCAATACATACAGCGCCGGCTTCATGAAGACTGCTGACGCCAGTATGCCCCTCGTTGCCTTCCCAGTAACTCAACTGCAGTTCGGCGATCGGGGTGATCTGTCCACTGTCGCCGAGCTGCCACTGCTTGTCGAACTGATAATCCACGCCGATGATGGCGAGCAGAACCGTGCCATCGCTTCTGCCGGCAGCGGCAAAGGCGCCGACGGAGCGCCGGGCCGGGGTCTCTTGCATGGGGGTGGAGGACCCTCTGGCGGAGGCCTCCTCCCCCGGTCGCTTGAGAGCCGCTACCGCGGGCGGATTCCGCACGACGGCGGGCGGCGGTATCACGGCCACGGCGGGCGCTTTCTGCAGGGTGGGAACGGTGTTGGTCGGGGGTGCATCATGAAGAAGTCCGGCACTTGCTGCGGTGGCAGTCATCGTGATAGCGGCGACAGTGAAACCCCATTTTTTCAAGTCCATGTGTAACCCCTCGTATTCAAAACAAGAGTCGGAAGGGTAAACAAAGAGATTGCCGTCTGCAACTTTATTATATCCGCGATTCGAATTAGGCATCACCCGCCAACTATTTCTTTTCATAAGACCACCGCTAAGGTACTGTGCCCGCGTGCTGCCGCCAACGGTGACGTCCGTTCTTCTGACGTGGGTTGCCACGATAATAATAGGGTTTCCGGCGACCGAGGCAGGCGTCGTGCAGAATCGTGAAAGCGGATCATCGAGTGAATGACATCAATTCATTGAAGACGGGGAATGGCATCTGTGCGCTGGGGCTGCTTTCGGGCGGGCTGGATAGTCAGCTTGCCGTGCGGGTGCTCCAGCGTCAGGGGATCCCGGTGCGGGCGGTCGTGTTCGACAGTCCGTTCTATTCCGTCGGCGCGGCGGTGGAGGCGGCAGCCGCCTTGGATGTGCCGCTGCGGATATATGATTTCACGGAGGACATCATCGCGCTCCTGGAGAACCCGCCTCACGGGTTCGGGAAGTGCGTGAATCCATGCATTGACTGTCATGCGCTCATGCTTCGGCGGGCAGGGGGGTTGCTCGAGGAGGAGGGCTGCCGGTTCCTCTTCACGGGTGAAGTGCTGAACGAGCGGCCGATGTCGCAGACCCGCCGGGCGATGCGGATCGTGGCGGCCGAATCCGATTTCGGTGATCTGGTGCTGCGCCCGCTCAGCGCGCTGGCCCTGCCGCCGACCCGGCCCGAACGGGAGGGATGGGTGGACCGGGCGCAGCTTCTCGAGCTTAGCGGGCGGCGGCGCACGGTGCAGTTCACGCTCGCAAAGGAGTTCGGCCTCCAGTCGTACCCGTCCCCGGCAGGGGGCTGCCTGCTTACCGAGCCGACGTTCTGCGCCCGGCTGCAGGAGCTTCGCGGGCATGAGGGCCTTGGCGACCGTATGCAAGTCCGGCGGCTGCGCCTCGGGCGGCATTTCCGGCTGTCTACCGGTGACAAGTTCGTCCTCGGGCGTGATGAGGCGGACAATGCAAGCCTGGCCGCGACGGTGACGGCGGCAGATGCCGTCCTGGTGCTGGATGGCGGGCGCAACGGGCCGACCGGCCTTCTTCCGTCGGTGGCGGGGGAGGATGCGTTCCGGGAAGCGGCGGCGATTACCGCCTTCTACGGGAAATGCCCACCCGCGATGCCCACCCGGATTGCGGTGTACCGGGGCTCCGAGCCGCTGCCGCCGGTGGAGGCGGTTCCGATGCCGTCGGCTCAGGTCGACGCCTGTCGTATCGGATGACCGGGAGACCGCTTTCCACCGGACCGTGATGGCGGCCGCCAAAATGCGAATTGCAAAACCGGGCGGTTGGACGTATGGTTCCGGTTCGTTGTTTCTTGGGATTGTTCTAGTGACCGGGATGGGGGATAACATGAAGAAAGACTCGCTGGATCGTTGGACATGCAGGCGTTCCGAGGAACTTTATGGTATTCGCGAGTGGTCCGGCGGCTATTTCCGGGTCAGTGACGAGGGCGATGTGCTGGTCTGTCCGCGCGGTCCCCGCAGCGGGGCGGCCGTGAATCTGCACGAGGTTGTCAAGGGGCTTCGCGAGCGGGGCATCACGCCGCCCGTGCTGCTGCGCTTCGGTGATATTCTCGAATCGCGCATCGAACTATTGAACGAGAGCTTCCGGACGGCGATCGTGGATGCGGGCTATCATGGCGAATACCGCGGCGTTTACCCGGTCAAGGTCAACCAGCAGCAGCAGGTGGTGGAGGAGATCACCCGGATCGGCAAGCAGTACGATTACGGACTGGAAGTGGGCAGCAAGGCGGAGCTGATCGCCGCCATGGCCTACATCAACGACTCGGATGCTTACCTGGTCTGCAACGGCTACAAGGACGAGGAGTTTATTGACCTGGCGCTCTACGCCCAGAAGATGGGTGTCAAGGTGATTCTCGTGGTGGAAATGCCGGGCGAGGTCCCGGTGATTCTCGATCGCGCGGCCGTTGTCGGTGTCAAGCCGCAGATGGGGGTGCGCGTCAAGCTTTCCTCCAGGGCGGATGGGCACTGGACGGATTCCGGCGGGGACCGGAGCCGATTCGGCCTGAGCATCGCGCAGATTCTCGATGTGGTGGATACGCTCCGATCCCGTGGCCAGCTGGACTGCCTGGTGATGATGCACTACCACCTCGGCAGCCAGATCCCGAACATCCGCAATATCCGTTCCGGGATTTCCGAGGCCTGCCGTGTCTATGCCGGTCTGGTGTCCGAGGGGGCTCCGATGGGTATTATCAATGTGGGCGGCGGCCTGGCGGTGGACTATGACGGCTCGCACACCAACTTCTCGAGCAGCAGCAATTATTCGGTTCCGGAATATTGTTCCGACATCATTGAAGGGGTCATGTCGGTCCTGGATGAGAACGGCATACCCCATCCCACGCTGATCAGCGAGTCGGGCCGGGCCGTGGTGGCCCACCATTCCGTGCTGGTGTTCAACGTCCTCGATTCCAGCCGGTTCGAGTCCAATTCCCTGCCCTTGCTCAAGAAGGACGATCATCACGAGATGCTCTTCTCGCTCTCGGAGGTCCTCGAGGGGCTCAACAGCAAGAACGTGCAGGAATTCTTTCACGATGCCACGTACTATCGCGACGAGATCCGCTCCATGTTCTCGCACGGGGTGGTCTCCTTGCGCGATCGCGGCATTGCCGAGCAGATCTTCTGGAGGATCGCCGTCAAGGTCGAGCGCCTGCTGGAGACGCTGAAATACGTTCCGGATGAGTTTGAAGGCCTGTCCAAGGCGCTTTCCGACGTCTATTACGGGAACTTCAGCCTCTTCCAGTCGCTGCCCGACTCCTGGGCGATTGACCAGCTTTTCCCGATCATGCCCATTCACCGGTTGAACGAGCGTCCGACGCGCGAGGCGACCATTGCCGATATCACCTGTGACTGTGATGGGCGGCTCGACCGGTTCGTGGACCTTCACGACGTGAAGCATTCCCTGCCGCTGCATGAACTCAAGGCGGATGAGGAGTACTATATCGGGGTCTTCCTGGTCGGGGCCTACCAGGAAACGCTCGGTGACCTGCATAATCTGTTCGGGGACACGCATATTGCCCTGATTCATGTCGGCGAGGACGGGGAGATGCTCCTGACCCATGAGGTTGCGGGCGACTCGGTGGAAAGCGTTCTTTCCTATGTGGAGTACGATCCCAACAATCTGGTTAAGCTGCTCAAGGAAAAGAGTGAACGGGCGGTGCGGCGCGGGGCGCTCCAGCCCGCGGACCGCCGGGCGCTGGTGGACGCCTACCAGTCCGGACTCCGCGGCTACACCTATTACGAACAATGATCAGGAGGCCATGGCGATGATTCATCCGCATACCGAACTGCGTTTTATCAGCGCTGAGATGGGCTACGGCGTTGTCGCCACCCGTCCGATCCCCTGCGGAACGGTCACATGGGTTGCGGACAGTCTGGACCGGACCTTTCCGATATCCGCCATTGCGCGCATGAGCCCGCCGATCCGCGATACGCTCGATCGCTACTGCTATCGAAACCGCAAGGGGGACTATGTGCTGTGCTGGGATCATACCCGTTTCACCAATCACAGCTTCCGTCCCAACTGCATGGCCACCGCCTACGATTTCGAGATCGCGGTGCGTGATATCGCCGCGGATGAGGAACTGACCAATGACTATGGATTCCTGAACATCGCCGAGCCGTTCCGACCTCGCGACGAGGGAGGCCGCCGCAAAGTGGTATACCCCGATGATTTGAAACGGTACCATCGCCGCTGGGATCGGATGCTGAAGTCCGCGTTCCGGCGGTTCCTGTCGGTGGAGCAGCCCCTGCGCCCGGTCTTCAAGGAATCGTCGTGGCGCAAGGCTGTCCGCGTGGCGGACGGTCGCGCGGCCATGGATTCCATCCTTGGCAACCTGTTCCTGGGGTGATCCGGCGGGAAGCGCTGGCGGGTTCCCGGCCCGCTGGCCGCGCGCCATGCGCTTTCCATGGGGAAGCTCAGGGCAGGGCGTAGCGTCGGTCGAGGGGGAATGCATTCTCGATATGCCGGACCTGCGGGGGGGTGGAGACGCCGGGCTGCCCGATCACCTCCACCACGTCGAACCGGAAGCAGACACGCGGGTTCTTCAGGCGCTTCACATACCGGATAGCAGCACGCGAAAGGGTATGCCGTTTATCGCGGTCTACCGCGCTGAGCGGGCGTCCGAAGGCTTCACCGCCGCGGGTCTTGACCTCGACAAACACAAGCTGCGCATCGTGGCGAGCCACCAGGTCCAACTCGTCCCGCGTCCCCACCCTGACCCGCCGTCCCAGGATCTTATACCCCTTGGCCTTCAGATAATCCGCCGCGATGGCTTCTCCCCACTCGCCGGTCTCCAGGTGTTTCGGTCCGGAGGTCTCCTTCTTGCGTCCGAAGATCATCACAGGGCTCCCGGTCCAAGCTTCAGTCCGAGCTGGGCCATATCCCCGCCAGCCTGCCGGCAGCGAATGGCTTTGGCCTCGCGCACGGGGCGAAACGACAGGCGGTGCGCCGGCACAGGACCGAACTCAAACAGGGCCTGCATATGCAGGGCGGTGCCATAGCCCTTGTGCTGGGCAAATCCATACTGCGGATACAAGGCGTCCAGCTCCAGCATGATCCGGTCGCGGGTTACCTTGGCGATGACGCTGGCGGCGGCAATGGAGAAGCTCAGGGAATCGCCCCTGACGATGGCCCTGGCCGGAACGGTGAATCCGGGTACAGGACGCCCATCCACCAGGATCCGCTCCGGTGGAGCGGGAAGTGCCATGACGGCCCGGTGCATGGCCAGATGGGTTGCCTTTAGTATATTCAGGCGGTCTATCTCCTCGACCGTGCCGATCCCGATCCCGACTTCGGTCTGCGGAAAGCGGTTCAGGATGGCGAAGAACGCATCCCGCTGGGATGCGCTCAACTGCTTGGAATCGGTCAGTCTGGCCAGTAGTCCGCCAAAAGCGGACTCTGCCGCCGCTTCTGAAAAGACGAAGGCCGCGGCAACCACCGGACCTGCCAGTGGACCGCGGCCTGCTTCATCAACACCCGCGACACGGGAGAAACCGCCTGCCCAGCACTCTTGCTCGTAGCGGAGCAACTCAGTCCTTCGTGTTGATCTTCTCTTTGAGGCGTGCCTTCTTGCCGGTCAGTTCGCGCTGGTAGTACAGCTTTGCACGGCGGACATAGGACGAGCGGGTCACCTCGATCTTGTCGATGAACGGCGAGTGAACCGGAAACACACGTTCCACCCCGACGCCGTGAGACACCCGGCGGACCGTGAATGTTTCCGTGCCGCCGCCGCCGTCCCGTGCAATCACCACGCCGGCAAACAACTGGATACGCTCCTTTTCGCCCTCGTGGATCTTGACATGAACCTGCAGGGTGTCCCCGACCGCGAATTTCGGGACATCCGTCTTCAAGCACTCGTTACCGATCTGATCAACAATTTTCGATATCATGACGACCTCCGTCAACGCCCTTCTCCGGGACCCGTTGTCTCCTGTTTCTATCATCCACCAAGGGTTTTTCAACCCCGTTTACAACCCTGCCAATTCCGGCCTGCGTTCGCGGGTCCGCTGCACGGACTGGTTCCTGCGCCACGTGGCCACCGCCTGATGATGGCCGGATAACAGCACCTCCGGCACCGGCATTCCCCGGAACTCGGGGGGCCTCGTGTACTGAGGGTACTCCAGCAGACCATTGGAGAATGACTCCTCCACGGTGGCTCCAACCCCGCCGAGAACACCGGGAAGAAGCCGGACGACGGCATCGGCCACCACCGCTGCCGGCAGCACCCCGTTCGTCAGGACATAATCGCCGATGGAAATCTCGTCTGTCACCAGCGCCTGCCGAACCCGCTCGTCCACACCCTCGTAATGCCCGCATACAAAGATCAAATGCGCTTCCTGTGCCAGTGCCTGCGCCTCGCACTGCCGGAAGACCCTCCCCTGCGGCGTCATCAGGATAACGCGCGCCCCCTCTGTCCGTACCGATTCCACGGC
>CAZGBW010000034.1:0-7717 GCA_964523995.1 uncultured Victivallales bacterium
GCCCATCCAGGTTTTCCGGGTCCAGCCCCTGGGCGATCTTCCACAGATCGGGAATCCGGTCCCCTGCCAGATTCAAGGCGTTGCCACCCAGATGCGTGATTTCAAACGCCCCCGAAAGCCCGACAACATTCACATCCGTTGGCGACGAGAGCCGCAGACGGGCGTTGGTCGTCACACCGAGGGGAACCGTCCAGGCAAACACGTTGGTCCCGTTGACGTTTGCAACACCATTCGACACGGTCACATAGGACCCGCCGCCATCGCTGGAATACGCTATATCGACGGTCGCTCCCGCTCCCAGGCTGGTCCACCGCACATTCACCGGCATACCCGTCTGGACCGTACCGGACCGGGGATGCGTCACATCCAGCCCGCGAATCGAGAACACACCGGCAGACAGATCCGGACGCAGCGATCCGGAAGACACCCGCAGCAGCCCGTTCGTCGTCAGATAGGCTGCCGAATCCAGGTTCCACCCAAAGGTATTGGTCACCCCTCCTGCAACATGCGCCACATTGGTCCGTATCGCCCCGGCAGGCACATTCGTGATCGCCAGCGTCGCCAACGTGTTCGTCGCCGGAGACGATGCCCACATCACGTTCATCGTCTGTCCGAGATAATAGATCCCCCCTCCATCCGGGGCATAAAGCTGGATCCCGTTGGTGATGCCGAAAGAAAGGGGCGAGACACCGGTCACCAGCGAATTGGTTGCATCACTGACGCGCACATAAACCTTTGACGCATTGGTGGCAGGCACCGTCCATTCGTAACGGCCAACCCCGCCTACCCCGCGATCAACATTGCCGGAAACCAGAGTCCACACCAGCCCCGGATCATTCAGGAAGTTGAACGTGTATTCCAGTACCAGATTCGTACCCACCGAACCTTCATAGGTCCAGCTTATGGTGCTCGGCAATCCCGCATCGAGCAACTCGCCCGCCGTTCCTCCCGGGCTCTGCACCGAGAGCGCGCCGCCGGGCTGATATTCGTAGGCACCGACATCGTACCCAGGAGAACTCGACACATAAACCGGGCGCACCAACCCGCGGATATCCATGACCGGCGCATTCGTCGTGTACGGGATGTTGTCCGTCCCCTTGTCAATGCATGGCGATGAACCCAGGATCGAGTAGTCATTCGGTCCGGCGAACTGCGGATTCGCGACAAACACGCCGATACTGGTAGGCCGGGGCGATTGCATACAACTGTAGGATGTCTCAAACGCCAGATCCAGGGAAAAACCGGGACCGGACGGTGCCGTGTTGCCCCACAGGATGCCATTCCAGAATTTCGTATCGCCCGCGTTGTAGATACCACCGCCGCGTAACGTGGCGTCATTGTCCGCGATTGTCGTATTCACAAGAACCGCCCGTGTGTGTGCCCCCGCATACACACCACCACCCGTATCGCTCGCCTTGTTGCGCACAATCAGGCAATTGACGATCACCGGCTCCGAAGTGAGCGCCGAGGTTCCGGTGATATAGAGGCCGCCACCGAATGTGTCCTCATTGGACCGCATCGTGCAGCGTTCAATCCGCGGATCACTACCCTCGATCTTGACCGCACCCTTGTTCTCTTCAAACAGGCAGTCCAGGATCTGCGGACGCCCTGCGTTGCGTACCAGCAAACCAGCCTCGCCGCAGTCGAAGAAACGGCACTCGCGGATGATCAAGCTTGCTCCGTCCACCAGGATGCCCGCACTGCCAAGATCGTCCACGCTGGTCTGGATAGTGAACCCCTGGATGACCGTGTTCGTGCCCTCACCCGAGTTCACGATGAACCCGTTGCCGATGTCCGTCAGGATCTTCGTGAACGCATAGCCGTTGAGCGAACGGATCGTGATCTTTTTACCCAGCGCATTGATGTTGAAGTTACCCGTGCTCTTGTACTCCCCGTCCAGAACGAGGACCACAAACCCCTCCTGCGCGGCCTCAACACCCTGTTTGATGGAGTCATACGGGAAATCAAAGGATCCGTTCTCGTCCGTATAATTGGTGTTGTTCGGATCGTTCTTGACAGGATCGGCCAAGGCATCGTCATCAACCACCACCGGATCAAGAATGTTCAGCGGATCAGAACCAATACTCACCGCCTCGTCGTAGTCCGAGAACTTGTCTCCATCCGTATCCGCCAACGCCGGATCGGTCAGGTAAACAGTGACCTCATCGCCGTCTTCCAGTCCGTCACCGTCGGTATCCGGATTCGTCGGATCGGTGTCCAATCCGTGTTCCTGCAGGTTCGTCAGGGTGTCGCCATCCGGATCGCCCGCCGCATCGTCCACCAGCGGATTCAGTTCCGGCGTGTACTGCGCCTCCCATCCATCCGGCATCCCGTCGTCATCCGTATCCGGCTTCAACGGATCGGTCCCGAAAACATTGACCTCGTCACCGTCCGTAAGGGTGTCATTATCGGTATCATCCTCCGTCGGATCAAGGCCATCTGCCGGATCAAACCCCGCCACCAGAACCGACAGGCTATACTGGTATTCCGCAAGACTGGTCAGACCGTCGGGTTCAATATCAACCGATGCATCCGCCGCATTGGTCGGGACCAAGCTGAAATGCACTTCCCAACCATCCGGCATCAAGTCGCCATCGGTATCCGGATTGCCCGGATCGGTAAAGTACACAAGGAACTCCGCGAAATCCGACAGGCCGTCGCCATCGCTGTCACCGGAAGGATCCTGGATCACGATATCCGCATCGGTCACATTCGCTGTCAGCGTGAATGGGCTCCCGGACGGAACACCGCGCGCCTCCCACAGGTCCAGCAACCCGTTGGTGTTCGAATCAATAAAGGCCAACACATGGTAGTCCGCCAGCGTCGGCAGGTTCGTCGGCGTCCGGTATGGACCATTCGAATAAGGACCCAGATCGTACGTGAATGCATCCGTACTGTTGGTGACCAGGACAAGCAGCGGGCCGCTCTGCGAATTGGCATAGCTGACCGAACCGCCGATATAGGCCGGGAAGGACGCCCCGTCCACCGGATCGGTGTTGTAAACCAGAACCTCTTCCGTATCGCCGAAATTGTCGTCGTCCGTATCCGCCTTGCTCGGATCCGTGCCGTAGATCGTCACCTCTTCAAAGTCCCTCAGCCCGTCGCCATCGCTGTCGAGCATCGAATCCTCAAGCGGAATCAGTCCCACATTGAAGGTATTCGTGGGCGTGATCGAATTGGTTCCGTTGAAGGCCACGCCGTAAGGCTCCCAGTTGTCACGGTTGCCATCGCCGCTCAGATCCATGAACGCCGAAATCCAGTAATTGGAAAGCGTCGGCACATATTGCACCGTGAACAGACGAGGACCGCCATTGGTCACCGCCCCGATACTGAACGTCGCGAACAGATTCGCGTTCGATTGCAGATTCAGCACAATATAGACGGTCCCGGTCTGCGGGGCCACGGTCGCGTTCAGAAGCGTTCCGCTCATGGTCACCGGGAAGGATGCCCGATTCAACGGGTTGCTTCTCCACTGTACTTCGAAACCGTCGTTGCGCCCGTCCCCATCCGTGTCCGCGACCTTCGGGTTCGTTCCAGCCTGGTACTCCGCGAGATTGGAAAGCGTGTCCACGTCCGGATCTAAAGTCGCATCGGCCACCAGAGGATTCAGAGGCGGCTTGTACTGGACTTCCCACCCGTCCGGCAACAGGTCGCCATCGGTATCCGTATTCAATGGATCGGTATTGTGTGTGAAGATCTCCACGAAATCCGTCAGTCCGTCACCGTCGGTGTCGGTCGTCGGATTGGCCATCGCCACATTGATGCCGCTCTGGGTATTCGTCGGCTGCACAATCGGATTGTTGGTATAGCTTCCGAAAGGCTCCCAGGGATCCCGCTGACCGTTCCTTCTGGAGTCACGGTATGCATGAATCGTGTAATCGGTCCGGGAAACCAGATTGGACACATTGTAGACAACGCTCGTGCCAGACATCGTCAGCGCGTTACTGACAACCCCGCTCGCTGATTGCGCCAGCAGGTAAACCGTTCCGGTCTGCGACCCGACATACGTCACTCGACCGGTCATCCGGATCGGATACGAAAGCGGGTCCAGCGGATTGCTGCCGACAACCGCTTCCCGGCTGTCCCGGGTCCCGTCTCCATCGGTATCCGCCCTCGTCGGATTCGTCCCGAGCCCGTATTCCTGGAGATTCGTCAGCGTATCACCGTCCGGATCACTGTCAGCATCATTGGCCAGCGGATTCAAGGTCGGCTTGTATTGCGCTTCCCAGCCGTCCGGCATCCCATCGCCATCGGTGTCGGGATTATTCGGATCCGTCCGTGCCTGATATTCAGCAAGGTTCGTGAAGATATCACCGTCCGGATCGCCAGCCGCATCGTCACCCCGCGGGTTCAGGCTGTTCTGGACTTCCCAACCATCCGGCATCAGATCGCCGTCAGAGTCAGGATTGGACGGATCGGTTCCGTGAATAAGGACCTCGTCGTAATCCGTGAGGGTATCGCCATCCGTATCGGTCGTCGGATGCACCAGCATCATATCGGCAGCCGCCAGACTATTGGTCAGTGCCACCGGGCTACCGGCGTAAGCACCATGGGCTTCCCAGGTGTCCTGCGCCTGGTCCCCATTGGTGTCCATGTATGCCTGCAGGGTATAGGTTTTCCGCGTCGGCACATTGGTCAGGCTGTAGTTCCCCTGTGCCTCCAGCGTGGCCGCAAATATATTCGTACCGGCAGTCGCCGCCACATAAATCATGCCCGTCTGCGTGCCGACATAGGTCACCGTACCGGAAATCGTCGCGGGGAACGAGAGCGGGTCCAACGGATTCGTGCCGAGCTGCAATTCCTGAGCATCCGGGAAGCCGTCGCCGTCCGTATCCGCCAGTCGAGGGTTCGTTCCATAAACCGTCACCTCATCATAATCGGTCAGCCCGTCGCTATCGGTATCCACGACCCGCGGATTCGTGAGGTAGGTCAACACCTCCGGCCCATCGTTCAATCCATCCGCGTCGGTATCCGGATCATTCGGGTCGGTACGACTGAAATACTCATCCAGATTCTTTAGCCCGTCACCATCCGTGTCAATGTTCCAGTCATTCGGATTGAGCGGGCCAAGCCCGTTCTGGACTTCCCATCCATCCGGCAGCCCGTCGTTGTCCGAATCGGCATCACGAGGATCCGTGCCATGCACATAAACTTCATCATAGTCGGTCAGCTCATCACCATCACTGTCGGTCATCGGATCATCCAGTGTGATATCCGCATCCAAAACCTGATTCGTGAGGAACAACACCAGGGGGGCTCCATTGGTGCCGTTCAGGACACCGGTTGCCTCCCACGTGTCCTGGGTGGCATTGCCATTGGAATCCAAATAGGCCCGCACGGTGTAATGCGTTGTATTCGCCGCGTTGCGGATCACATAAGGCCCGGCATTCGTCGCGATCACCGAGTAGACAAGACCGGTCGGGACCTGGCTTGCCGCCACATGGTAGATGCCCGTCTGCATACCACTGTACGAAAGCGTACCGGCGATCCGGACCGGATACGAGAGCAGATCCAGCGGATCGGTTCCCACCGCCACTTCCTCGTCGTCATTGACACCGTCGCCGTCCGTATCCGGGTTCGTCGGGTTCGTGCCGAGCAGGTACTCTTCAAAGTTCACAATCGTGTCGGAATCCGGATCGCCAGCCGCATCATTCACCAGCGGACTCAGTGACGGAATGTACTGTGCCTCCCATCCGTCCGACATACTGTCGCCGTCCGTGTCGGGATTGGTCGGATCGGTGCCGACTTGGTATTCCTGCAGATTCGAGAGGCTGTCAAAGTCCGGATCGCCGGTCGCATCGCTGACCTTTGGATTGAGCGACGGCATGTACTGTGCTTCCCATCCGTCCGGCAGACTGTCATTGTCGGTATCGGAACTGATCGGGCTCGTGCCGATCTGGTACTCGCGCAGGTTCGACAACGCGTCACTGTCGAAGTCACTGAGGCCATCCGCCACCCGCGGATTGAGCGCACCGGAATATTGAGCCTCCCATCCATCCGGCATCCCGTCTCCATCGGTGTCCGCGTTCCTCGGGTGGGTCAGCCGCGTAAACTCCTGCAGGTTTGTCAGCGTGTCGGCGTCCGGGTCCCCCGCCGCATCGTTCACCAACGGATCGAGGCTGTACTGGACTTCCCATCCGTCCCGCATCCCGTCGCCATCCGTATCGGCATTATTATGAAGGGTCCTGTAAACAAAGATTTCCTGGTAATCCGGCAGCCCGTCGACATCCGTATCAGCCGGCGGATCGGCAAGCACGATATTCACGCCCGACCGAGCCCCCGCCATCGTCAGTGGATTGCCCGCATACGCGCCCGCTGGCTCCCATGCATCATACGCATTCGTGAATCCAAGCCCTCCAGGACCGTTCCCATCCCGGTAGGCCGTGATCGTCAACGGCAGCTTCGTGGGTACATTCGTGATGGAATAGGCACCTAGGCCCGAACGCACCGCCGACCGCGTGGTCATCCCTGGGCTTGCAACCGAAATCCGCACCGGCCCGTTGGTCTGCAGCGTGCCGCTATAGGTGACCGAGCCGGACAGCGTCGCCGGAAACGACAGCACATCGGTCGGATCGGTATGATTGTCGGACTCGAACTTATCGAGGAACCCATCCGCGTCGGTATCCGGAATCAATGGGTTCGTCTTGAACAGTTTCGCGTAAAGCGCACTGAAAACACCATTGACCTCCTGCCCGTCCGTCAACCCGTCACCGTCAGTGTCCGCGATCGTCGGATTGGTTCCTGCCTTGTACTCGTTCAGGTTGTTCAGCGCGTCACCATCCAGATCGCCTGTAGCATCAATCGGACTGTTGGGGTTCAGTCCGTACTGCTGCTCCCACCAGGTGGGCATGCCGTCCAGATCGACATCATCCACCTCGAAGAACTCGTAGGCACCCACGTCAGAGACGCGCGCGGTGCTGTTCGTCTTCCCGATCAAGGGACGGGCCGTCCCGTTGAAGTCCACCGCCGGCGCACCCGTGTTCGACCCGGCATCAATGCAGGGAGATCCCAGGCGAAGATAATAATCCCGCCCGTCCGGATCCACATATTGCGGAATCTGCGCGAAGAGATTGCCGTTGCCGATCAGGGAGGGGGATGTCAGGCAGTTGCGGTACGCCGCCGCGGTATCATCGGAATTGCGGTTCGGCAGAAGCGCGGACTGGTTGTAGTAGATGATGCTGTTCAGCAGCAGCCCGCCATTGGAGGTGTAGATACCGCCGCCGCTACCATCGCCATTGCCATCGCCTGTCGTATCCTTGGTCCGGTTATGGGATATCGTGCAGTTGACAACCGCGCCGATACTCGCGCCGGTCTTGTAGATATGAACCCCGCCACCATAGGCGTCCGCCTCGTTGTCGTAGATCAGGCAATTCTCGGCGGTACCGCCAAGCTCGATCTGGACACCGCCGCCAGCCCCCAGGGACGTTCCGCGGCGCACGGCCTTGTTATTGTAGATCCTGCTGCGCGAGACCTTCGGACGGGCGGTCTTGTCATAATAAAGCCGCACACCGCCCCCGTAAAAAGCCTGGTTCGCGTAAATCGTACTCTCGGTGATCTCACCACCATCAAAACAATAGATGCCGCCACCCTTGTCCACCGCCGTGTTGTTGTGAAGCGTCACACCACGAACGGTACCGCCATAGGCTGCCTGGATCCCCCCGCCGGACACGGATGCATTATTACGCCGCAATATGCTGTTTTCAACGGTCCCGAGAAA
>CAZGBW010000034.1:7817-13782 GCA_964523995.1 uncultured Victivallales bacterium
CGGACACGGATGCATTATTACGCCGCAATATGCTGTTTTCAACGGTCCCGAGAAACCGGATGCGAATGCCACCCCCAAAGTTTGCGGAACAATCCTCGATGATGCAATCCCTGACCAACCCACCGTCCTCAATGTAAACCCCGCCACCATACGAATCCCCATGCAAGGGATTCGCAGGAGCCACTCCGTTCCGAATCGTCAGGCCTTCGACACTTGCCAGGACATGGTTGATGTAGAACCCGCGGGTCAGCCCCTGCGCATTCACGATCGTCGAATCACGCCCATCCCGGCCCCGCACGGTCACCCCTTTTTCCTTGATGACAACCTCGGTAGTCAGTAAGTAGGTCCCAGGCAGGACAAGCACCAGATCCGAGTCAGCCGCGGCATTGACCGCCACCTGGATCGAGGTGGCCGCCGTCGCCACGGTCCCGTATGGAGAGGAAGGAGTACTCTGCCCCGGGGGTGCGACATAAAGCGTCTTCCCGAACACCGGCAACGCCAGGCACATCGCGGCTACAGCACTGGATAACGCTGCGCCGAATCCGGTTAATCGCAAGCATTTCATACCACACCTCTTACAGGACACTCATCAGGCACCGCCAGCACCGCCGGTACCGCCGGCACCACCGCCGCCGCCGTCGTCGGTCACCGTCTTGATTACAATGCCAATCACACCGGACGCCCCGTTCGCATCCGTCACTGAAATTGAAGCCGACCCTGCCGCATCACCGGTGTAGACCGCAGAACGGCTGCCACTGTCACCCACAAGACTCCCAGGACCGGAAGCCAGTCGCCACGAAAACGGTGCCTGCGCACTCTCGGTCGTGATCGTAATCGTCGCCGCCTCGTTCACATTGATCGACGAGGCCGACGCGGCCAGCGTCAACCCATAGGTCGCCGCCGTCTGCCGAACGGTTGCATACCCTTCATTCTCATACTGGTCCCGGACAATAATGGTATTCACACCGTTCGGCGAAAAACGCTGGTAGCCAGCCACATAGCCAGAGCTGTAGACGATCCGCCCCAAGCCCTCATCACTGACCCGCCAAGTCAGCGGTAAGGCAAGCGATTCGTTCGTCACTCCACCCGTAACGGTAAAAACCGAAATCTGACCATTGGTCGCCATCACAACACTGGACGGATTCACCTGAAGCCCCTGAAGCCCCTTGGCCTCCTCGCATCCGGTTTGCAAAAGACCCGCAACAACGATGAAGGAACCCATGGAAACCAACGAAACCAACGAACAGATACGCTTCATAAAAAACACTCCTTCTTGGTCGTTATAGTCTCATACTGCCGCAACATCTGTCAAACCATTCCTAATGGATTCCACTAAAAGATTCTGCCCTCTGCTCACCTTGAAAACTTGTACCCGACACCATGTACCGTGTGAATGTGCGCGGGATTGTGCGGGTCCTTCTCGATTTTCTTGCGAAGGTTCGCCACAAAACTATCCAGCGACCGCTGTGTCCCGTAATATTCCAGCCCCCAGACATCGTTCATCACGGCATCCCGGGACAGGGCTTTCCCCTCGTTTTCAATAAAGTAAACCAGTAAATCAAATTCCGTCCGGGTCATGACGACATCGCCACCGCCCCGGGTCATCGTCCGCGCGTCCAGATCCAGCACGATATCAGCAAAGGTTAGCGTCCGCGGACCGGCGGACTGCCTGTCGCTGCGCCGCAGGACCGCCTTCAGCCGCGCCAGCAGTTCGTCCACACTGAACGGTTTTGTGACATAATCATCCGCACCCATCTCAAACCCGTGCAATTTGTCAAACGCATCCCCCCTCGCCGTCAGCATGATGACCGGCATCTGCAGTCCCTTGGCACGCAGCTTGCGGCAGACTTCAAAGCCACTCAGCCCCGGGAGCATGATGTCGAGCAGGATGGCATCCGGCCGCTCGCGAACGGCCGACTCATACCCACTCGGCCCATCAACCGCCTTGAGCACATCGTAACCCGCAAAACGAAGGTTTTCTTCCAGCCCCAGCATGATCGCGGATTCATCCTCGACCACCAATACCCGCTTTTGTTCACTCACGCCTCACCACCTTTCTCCGCAACCAGAGTTCAAATACTGCGCCGCCATCGGGCGCATTATACGCCTGGACCCGCCCCCGGTGTGCTTTCATGATATCCGCCACCAGCGACAATCCAAGCCCGAATCCGCCGCAATGCGCATGCGCAACCGTACGCCCGCGGTAAAACCGCCTGAATACACGCCGCTGTTCTCCAGGAGCCAGACCGTCCCCCTGATCCCGTACCGTCAGGACAGTCCAAGGGCGCCAACGCCAACGCCGCACATCCGTGCCGACGTGAATATCAACCCCGCCGGCGGCGTCCGTGCCGGGGAGGTCCGTACCGGCGGTCCGCCGCCCATACTTCACCGCATTATCCATCAGATTGGTCAGCGCCTTCTCCAACGCATTCAAATCCGCGTAGACCAGGGGAACCGCCAGCCCCGCCGTGACGTGGATGCGGACCCGCCCCGCTTGCTGGCGCCGGAAACGCTCCGCAACCGCCGACACCAGCGCATCGGCATCCACCAGCGTCTTCTCGTACCGTCCGCCACCCTGCTCCTGCCGGAAGTAGAACATGACCCGCTCGATCAGATCCCCCAGCCGATCGCATTCGGAAACAATCGCCTCCAGGAATTCCTGCCGGCGGCCTTCATCGCTGACCCGCCCCGCCCTCAGACTCTCCGCCAACACCCGCATGGCAGCCACCGGTGTACGCAGATCGTGCGACATCCCTGCCATGAACCCGCTCCGGCGGCGCGCGGTTTCGGCCTGCCGCAATGCCCCGGAGATTAGGATCACCGCACTGCCGCTGATCACCACCGCCAGCAGGATGACGCCCCATACGGTGAGCCGCTCCTGCAGACGGAACGCCTGCCGCATGTCGGAGGCATTCACGGCGGATACGCCAATCTCAATATGGGACAGGGGTGGCTGGAGACGGCGCGATGCCAGGACACCATCACGGCGGCCCGCATCCGGAAGGGATACCGACGCCAGTTCCGCTCGCATCCCGAGACTATCGCTGACCAGAACGCCCCCCTCGTCGCTTGCCAACCCTTGGGCAGGAGCGTCCACCGCCAGAACCGAAAACCGCAGAACCGGCCCGGACTGCGCCTCCAGCAGCCGATCCAGAAAGTGCATCAGGCCCGGAAGGTCAATCTCGATACCCGCATACAATTCGCCGTAGTCCGGAACCGCGTTAAACAGGAAACGCCGCTCATCGGCCGACAGCAGGAACGGACCCTGTTGCTCGGACGGGGCGGTGGACAGCGCCCGCGTCAGTGCCGGCTGCAATCGCAGCGCCACAACGGAGGCCGCGGACGGGGCCTCCTCCGTGATCTCGGGATATATATATCCCCACGGATTCATATACAGGAAAGCCAGCGAAACCGTGCCCGTCGGTACCGAGCCGACAAGACGCGCGACATCGAGCCGCTTGACGTCTTCACCGGATAGCACGGTCTGGCGGAACATCCGGGTAATGCCAGCCAACGCCTCGACACCACGCCTCTCCATCTGCGCAGCGATATCATCCAGATGGACTACCGATTCCTGCGCAAGCCGGCGATCAAGGATCAGTTCGCGGGCCTGGATGGACCGACCCGCCAACACACTGAGCAGCGCTGTCGGTAGAACAATCAGGAACAGCACTGTGATCAATAGCCGCATGCCGGGCTCAGCGCTGTGTATTCATTTCCAGTTTCATCAGCCAGTTGCGCACCCGGTCCGCATCCGGCCCGTGCGGGGTCAACTGCAGATAGCGACGGTAATGCACAGCGGCTTTCTCCGGCTGCTTTAACTCGTCATCATAGAGAATTCCAAGATTGTAATGCACATCGGCATCCGTCGGGTCAATCCGCAGCGCCTGCAGATACTCATTCTCGGCGTCGGCGAATTTGGATTCGCGCGCATACACGGAGGCCATGTTGTAATGCATGTTCAGCTTTTCGCGATCCCCCGCCTGCACAACCTCCGTCCGTGCTTTTTCCAGGACTTCCGCAACCCGTTCCGCCTTCGCCAGGCGATGCTCGCGATGCGCGAGTTCCACTTTCAACGCCTGCAAATCCTCATCGCGTTCACGCAACCGGCTCGTCAGGTCCGCCCGTTCCTGCACAAGCGCCGTCACCTGCTTCTCCAGTTCCGCCACCTGGGGTACCAGCCGTTCGATCAATTCCTTGTATTCACCCTCCCGGGCCAACGCCTCCGTCAAGGACGTTTCCGCCGTGGTCCGTGCCTGCGTCTCGGTACTGATCACCTGCGTCTGCTCCGCGTCACGCTTGGCGGCAGTCTCCGCCGCGGCGGAAAGTCGCTGCCGGTCCGCCTCAACCTCCAGCATTTTCTCGCGCAGGATGGCGTTTGCCTGCTCCTGCTCCTTGTATAAATCCGACTCGCGAATATCAATCTTGCGGCCTTCCAGCGTCTTCACCTGCTCCGTCAACCCCGCACTCGCCTGTCGCGCCTGCTCCAACTCCTGCGTCATCTGCTGCAACCGCTCCGCATCCCGGGCAGACGCCTCGCGCAGTTCACGCAACTGCGTCTCCATCTGCGATTTCTCCTGGGCCCAGCCCGCCTGCTCCAACGGTGCCAGCGCCCCCGCTTCCGCCGCCTCCACCGGTCCCTCCGCAGCAGACACCGCCTCGGCTCCGCGGGCCTGCAAGGCGGCCTCCAAGGCGCTGATCTTGTTCAATAGCGCGGCATTCTCGTCACGGACCTTGGCCAGGTCCGTGTCCTGCGCGGCACCTGATCCTTCGGCTACACGGGCGACATCCACCGACTGCAGGCGCTTCAGCTCCGTGTCCAGTTTACCTTTTTCCTGCTCAAGCATGGCGACATCCAGCAGGACGCGATCCATCGCCTTGCGACGCTGTTCGTCCACCACCGTCAGGCGTGAGACCTGCTCTTCTAGATCGACGATCTGGCGATCACGCTCCGACAAGGCCGTGCGCAGTTCCTGCGCCTTCGCCAACGCCGCATCCCGAGACTCGTTTGCTGCTGTCTCATCGCCCTCCATGCGGCTGATCTCCCCTTCCAGCAGGGCGTTGCGGGCAGTCAATGTGCCCAGTTTCTCAGCCGACTGGCGATCACCATCGGCCTGGGTCACCCGTACCTGCTCCAAATCCCCGGTCAGCACGCCCACACGCTGCTTAGCCTCCGCCAGTGCCGCCAGCGTCTCATCAAGCGTCTTGCGCCGCTGCTCATCCACAAGCTTGACCCGGTCCATCTCCTGCTGCAGCACCCGAAGATCGTTCTCGCGAACGGCAACCACATCCGCATGTTCCCTAGCCGTCTGTTCAGCCGCTGTCAGTTTCTGGCGCAACACGTCCAATTCCGCCACACCATCCGCCCTGGATTTCTCCTGGGCGGTCAACTGCTCATCACGAGTGGCAAGCAGCTTCTCGCGCTCGGACTGGGCCGCAAGAGCCTTTTCCAGTTCCCCGGTCAGCGTGGTCACCTGCTGACGGGTCTCCGCGAGCGCCGCCAGCGTCTCGTCCAGGGTCTTGCGCCGCTGCTCGTCCACCAGCTTCACCCGGTCCATGTCCTGTTGAAGGACCCGCAGATCGTTTTCGCGCGTTGCCGCCGCATCGGCCTTTTCCTGCGCCGCCTGTCCAGCAGCCGCCAGCTTCACGCTTTGCTCCGCCTGCTCCGCCTGGATCTCACCCAGTGACCGGCGCTGCGCCTCCAACTGCGCATCCCGCGCGGCCAGCGCCTGATCGCGCTCGGCAATCACCGCATTGATACGGGCCAGTTCCTCCCGCCCGGAAGCAATCTCAAGATCCCGCGCGGCGACATCCTTCTTCTGCGCGGCCAACTGCCGGAAAAGGTCATCCATCGCCGCTTTGCGCTGGGCATCAACCTCTTTCATTTCCTCTACCGAAGCGGTCAGCTCGCGGGCCTTTGTCTCATCAATCGACTGAACCACCTTCTCTGCCAGCCGTCCCTCCA
>CAZGBW010000035.1:0-13666 GCA_964523995.1 uncultured Victivallales bacterium
CAGTCGCGCGGGTGATCTCGTCGGATCCGGTCACGTACGGGCAGTGATTACAGGTAAAGAAGACCACCAGGAAACGCGCCTGCGCGAAGTCTGCAAGCGCATACATCTTCCCGTCCGTTGCCGGAAGCCTGAAATCGGGGGCTGTTTGCCCGATGGAAAGGGTGAATGACATGAGTGTTTCTCCTCTTTTTTACGTAATGTGAACAGTATGACAGGACCGGTGCTCGCGGTCAATCCGGAATCGCGGTGCGCGGGCTTGTGCCGTTGGCTCAACCGTGGGGCTGAATCCTCATGACAGGATCCTTCTCATGCGATGCGCCTGCCTTGGTTCACTCCGACTGCACGGTTGACAGGTTCGGACATCCTGTGGCAGCCTCAATCCGGATTGCGTTTCCAGAGTCTGCGTGTTGGCATGCAATGAAACAGGAAAGGAGATTCAAAATGAAGGTGGAAAGCGTTTTCGGCCGTTCTGTACGGTGGCTTGTGTGCGCGGGGGCGATCGCGCTGCACATGGGCATGGCCCCTGTGATCGCGGCGGAACCGGACGATCTGGCCAGGATGATCGGGAAAACGCTTTCCGGTGTCCAGCGGCGGATTGCCACCGAGCCTGCCCGGGCCGAGCAGGAGCTGCTTGAAGCCCGCGCCCTGCTTGTGCAATTGCAGGAGGCGGCGCCGGGGCATGCCAAGCTCGCTGCGCTGACCGTGCAGTCTGGCGAACTGGCTTCGAAATTGGAAACGAGGCTTGGTCATCCGGTTGGCGTTCGTTTCGAAACGCAGGATCCAGCCATACCGGTGGTTGTGGCGAAGCCGGAAGATCCTTCTGTCCTGCCGGGGCCGGTCGTCAGCCAGCTCAAGCGTGTTGATGACTCGCTCAACGCTGTGGTTGCCGCCTTGGAGAAGGGGCAGTTGCAGAGCGCCGGTACTCGGTTGGCGCAAGCGGAGAAGCTGATGGATGAACTCCAGGCCCGGCACGGAAGCCGTATCCCCGCGGGCAGCGCGGAGGTGACTGCCGCCAGGGAACGGATGGCTGGCGTCAGCACGCAGTACGCGAATGCCAAATCGGCTGCGGATGCCGCAGGCGCTGCCGCTTCCGACGTCCAGCAGCAGCGTGATAGCCAATCGAGGCAATGGATGGATAAATTCGCCCCGTTCTTCGCTGCCAGCGGGGACCAGGTGCTGCTCATCGGCGCGGCGTTCAACAGCGCGACGGCGTCCGGGCAGGAGAAGTGCCGTCAGGCGTATGCCCAGGCCAACGCCCTGATGGAAGTCTATCAGAAAACCGAGTTCCCGCATGGCAAGACCCAGGATCTCCTCTACATGGAGCAGCGGCTGGCTGGCACGCTGGCCGATTATAACAAGGGCGCTTCCCGTGATCTCCAGGAGGATGCCTGCCGTCCGTGGGTCGCGAAACTGAGGGCTTTCGTGGATGTGGGGGCGGGCAGCCCGAAGTACCTGATTGACAGTGTCACTCTCAGCGAGACCGATCTCCAGGCGCGAACCGTCCTGCTGGCGGAAGCCGAGTCGCTCTGGACCGAATACCGCAAGTCCGATTTCCCCCTCGGGAAATCGGATGAGCTGGTTGCGCTTGAGGCGACCATGGAGCAGCGACTCCGGGATATGCCCGCTACGCTCCGGCAGAGTCGGGAGTTGCTCTCCGCGGATATCGAGAAGGTGTTCGACAGCACGCTTGCCCGGCTTTCCGCGGAGACGGGATGGAAAACCGATCCGGCCATTCTGCCCGATCTGGTGATGGAGCGCGATGTGGCCGTCCTTCAGGAGGCGATCGAGCGCTATGCGGTTGCCGTTACGCCCGCCGATGCCAAGCTGGCGACCCTGAAAAGCAAGCTCGCCCGGATCAAGGATCTGGACAGCAGGAACCGTGCGGTTCGGGCGGAGAGGACCTTCATGAAGGCGGATCGTTTCGAAGGTGACGACGGTGACGCGTTGCGTCGCAAGGTCGAGTCCATCGTCAAGGAGAAAGCCGGCGCGATCGCAACCCTTCGCGTTACACTGCCGGCCGGGAATTGGCAGGAAGAGAATGTGCAGGAATGGACGGATACCACGCATACGCAGTGGCGTCATCGCATCACCCGGTTCATGACCGCCCAGGCGGCCGCGAAGGTTGCCGACGGCAAGGTTTACCTGCATAGCGTGCATCTGGCCAGTGATCGGCAGTCCGACGGCAGCTGGGGTGCCCTTTACGGGCACATCATGGGGTCCGACTGGATGGCCGAGGCGAACGTGAAGAAGGATTCTTCATCCCGGTAACCATGGATCCGTCTGGTTTGTAACTTGACCATTTTGGCACACTCTGGGAGCAATTCGTATAAGTTTTTCGGTTAAGCGTATCCGGTTAAGGGTGGCGACTAAGAAAGCGAGTAAGTGTAACAACACTTAAACCCACACTTAACCGCCACCCTTTCTCGGATACCCTTCACCGACCCGCTTCATCGACTCCAGTTACCAATCTGTTTTTGCACGGGAGCCCCGGGCGGCGGGCTGACCTAGATCTCGATCTGTATGCCCAGCTCGGCCACCCGGTTGACGGGGAGGCGGAAGAATGCCGTGGCGGACTGGGCATTGCGGGACATCAGCGCGAAAAGCCGTTTCCTCCACATGGCCATTCCCTTGGCAGGCGTGACCACCAGGGTCTCGCGGCTGAGGACGAAGGTGCAGGATACGGGATTCAGATCGAGGCCGAAGTCGCGGCACCCATTCAGGATCTCTCCGATGGCAGCGGTTTCCATGAATCCGTAGCGTGCAATGACGCGGTAAAACCCATTCGTCATGGTTTCGACTTGCACCCGCATAGCCGGATTGGTATGCGGCTCCTCGGCGGTGAGTATCGTGAGCAGGATCACGCGTTCATGTACAGAGCGGTTGAGTTTGAAGTTGTGCAGCAGTGCCACCGGTGTGCCGAGCGGGTTTCCTGACATATAGACCGCGGTACCGGGGACCCGCAGTGAACGACCGGCGCTCAGGTCCGCGAGGAAGCTCTCGATGGGCAGAAGACGCATTTCCATATGCCGGTTCAGCATCTGGCGTCCTTTGCGCCAGGTGGTCATCACGGCCAGGAATCCGGCGGCGACCACCAGGGGAAGCCACCCGCCACGCCATAGTTTGAGAGCGTTGGCGGCAAAGAACAGGATTTCCAGCACCAGCAATCCCGCGCACAAGCCGCCAGCGCCGAGCAGGTTCCATCCCCAGCGCTTCCGGGCCACGATGAAGAAAAGGATGGTGGTGGCGATCATGGTCAGCGTGACGGCGATGCCATAGGCGGATGCCAGGTTGCCGGAGGATCGGAAGTTGAGTACCAGGGCAAGGCAGCATACGAGAAGGAATCCATTGATGGCAGGCAGGTAGACCTGTCCACGTTGTTCGGATGATGTGTGGCGTATTTCCATCCGGGGCAGGTATCCCATCTGGATTGCCTGCATGGTCAGTGAGAACGCCCCGGAGATGAGCGCTTGCGACGCGATAACGGATGCAGCGGTAGCCAGTGCGACGAGCGGGTAGAGAGCCCAGCCCGGGGCGAGCATGAAGAAGGGGTTACTCAAGGCTTCCGGCTCTTTCAGGATCAGTGCCCCTTGTCCGAAATAGTTCAAGACAAGGGCCGGAAACGCAAAGAGGAACCATGCCAACCGGATGGGACGGGTCCCGAAATGCCCGAGGTCTGCATAGAGAGCCTCTGCTCCGGTCACGGTCAGGAACACGGCACCCATGACGACGAAGCCGAGTCTGCCGCTATGCAGGAGGAATTCAACACCGTACCATGGGGAGAGCGCTGCCAATACGCCGGGAGCCATGACGATGCCGCGCAGGCCGAGCAGGGCGATGACGATGAACCAAACCAGCATCACCGGCCCGAACACTTTGCCAACGTTGCCGGTGCCTGCGCGTTGGACGGTGAAAATGGCAATCAGGATGCCCATGCTCAACGGCACGATCCAAGGCTCGAAGAAAGGGGTGGCCACCTTCAGGCCCTCTACCGCGCCCAGTATGGTGATGCAGGGGGTGATCATGCCGTCGCCGTAAAGCAGGCTGGCCCCCAGCAGTCCGAGCATGACCATGATGATCCGGCGCTTCCCCCCGGGGGATTCCTCGGCTCTGGTGAGCGCGAAAAGCGCCAGGATGCCACCTTCTCCCTGGTTGTCGGCGCGCAGGATGAAGGTGACGTATTTCAGGCAGACGATGAGGACCAACGTCCAGATGACAAGGGAAAGCACGCCAAGGATATGCGGGGCGGTGGGATCCAGGCCGTTGGCACCATGAAAACATTCGCGCAAGGCGTACAACGGGCTGGTGCCTATGTCTCCAAACACCACCCCCAGGGCACATAAGATCAAACCGGCATTTTTCCGGTGGCTTGTTTCGACTGTTTTCATGGGTTTGCTTTTCCAACGGGAGCGCAACCGCCCGCTTATGTATCAAAAGCCCTGCCATAACGGAATACAAATCGCGCCCCTGCCCTGTTGCGCCAGAGGCACCATCCCCGTGTGGATTCCTGATAGCGTCACTTTTGTTTGACGATGCCGGAAAGCACCCCTATGCTCACGGCACTTTGAAAACATTCTCGCCTGCATCGCCGAGTCCTGTTGCCCGCCTGCTTGCTGCTGTCCTTGCCGCATCCATGCTCTGGCAATCGGTCGTCGCACCCTACGCCTTCGCCGCGAATGGGACCGAAGCCGTTGCCGTCGAGGAGATGGACAGCGCGCCCGGCAAACGCATCTACCGGATCACTCCGGAGCAATACAAGGAAATCGAGCCCATCCTGCTCGAACGCGGTCTCATGCCGATAACCGCCACGCTCAACACCTCCCCCACGAATGCCTTGCCTTCGGACATCAACATCACCCCGACGAATGCCTTGCCCCCGGAAATCACCGCCACCCCGGCACCCGATCCGGAAATGGGACTTGCCGACACGCAGGAGGCCCCGTTCCCGGACGATCCCGGGCGTATTCATTCGAGCAACGCGGACACCCTCTCTGACGATGTTGGAGATCTGCTCGTTGAGATCATGCGCACCGACTGGACAAGCAGTGATGCCTCCCTCGTCATCTTTGTGGTCATCGGTGCTATTGTCGTGCTCGCCGTCGTTGTCTATGCGGGGGCGTATCTTTATGACATGGCCACCGGATCGGGGGATTATCAGCATTGGTGGACACTTGAGACCCAGGCATCATTCCTGACGGGGAACGATAGCCGGGGATACTCCGCCGGATTGAAGTTCAGCGCCGGATTCGAGCGCGCCGACACGCGTGTCGGCGCTATCCTGGAGTCCGGCTATCTCGATGTCGGTATTCGGCAGGAAGGCCAGTCCGAGCGCCTCAACGCTGATGGCGTTTTCGTCATGGCAGGGGCAGGCGTGCGTTGGATCTTTGGTGAAGCGCCGGAAAATCCATCCCACGTCGGGTTTGAGCTCCTCGCCGGGACGGCATGGGATGATCAGGTGGATGTGATGAGCGTTGCGCGCGCCAACCTCAGCCTCGGTATCGGTTCCCGTGGTCGATTGGGCTTTACTGTCGGTTCCATGTTCCTCGGGCTTGATCCGGCAGAGGGCATTCTCAAGCAGCGGAACAATTTCACCACCCTGCTCGGCATTGAAACCGGCATTCGTTTCTAGCGCCCCGCCATCGTGCCGAGGATACCGCCGGGGCGTGAAAAGGCCGGAGATCGTCCAATATGCCGAACGGACAACGGTGGCTGTTTGAGCCTACTTCTTCTCCTTGAAGACCGTGTCCACCGCCAGGCCGGCGGCGAGAAGCAGGATCGCCTTCGCCGGTGCGGATTCCTGATTCAGCGAGATTATGTAATTATCGGCGGAGGTGAACAGCTCCTTTCCGATCCCGGCCCATTTCTTGGTAATGCTCCCCAACTCGGACCCGGCATTGTCAAGAAACCGGAAGTTCCATCCCTTCCAGTCCCCCTTCACCAGCGCGACCTCATTACCGGCGGCCTCGAAGACCCGGAATGCCCCGCCCATGGAGAACAGTTTGCTCTGGAACCAGCCGACGACAGCCCCGCTCTTGTCCTGGATGTTGACCTTGGATCTGAAAAGCGTGAAACCCCGCCGGATCGAGAATACCAGCCTGCTCTCGTCTTCCGGATTGTCGCCCTCGTATACAAACACTTTTGTTGGCAGCAACTGCTTGTTCACGAGAAACCGGAGGATAAGGATTAACGCGCCGGGTTTCTCCTTGGCGATCCCAAGCTGCCCCTGCGTCTCCGGATCAAGGATATCATAGGTGTCCGCGAGTTTCAGGAATCCAACACGCTCCCGGATAAAATACATTTTCCTTCCCAGCATCACATCCTCCTTTTTTCTGTGTTCATCACCTCGGAACCCATCATCCCCCACTGGGTGAGATGCACCCGCATCCCGCCCCGCGCTGAAGTCGCCTGCTAGGACTGGACGCCCAGCCGCCGCAGGATCATGGCCATCGGGCAAAATCCCGTGAACCCGAACTGGAACAGGTTCAAGCCGACAAACGCGGTGAAATAATACCACCCCGGATGCACCCATGTGCCGAGCCCCAGGCTCGCCAGGATAAGAACACCCGCAACCACATGGATCCAGTCTGTCACCTTCATCGTTCGCATGCTTCCTCCTCTCCTGCCTTGAAGCAGGAAACACGATTCGCGAAAATCATGTTGTATACTACCGGAATCACCACCAGGGTAAAGAGCGTTGAAACCAGCAGTCCGAAGATAATCGCCCAGGCCAGTCCGCTGAAGATCGGGTCGAACGTGATCGGCCAGGTCCCCAGCAGCGTCGTTCCCGCCGTCAGCAGGATCGGACGCATCCGCACGGCGCCGGATTCCACGATGGCCTCGCGAAGATCCTGCCCGCGCTCGCGCGCCTGTCCGATGAAGTCAATCAGGACAATCGCATTGCGCACGACAATGCCGCTGAGGGCAATCATCCCGATCATCGCGGTGGCGGTGAAGAATACGGGGTTGGCGAATCCGCCGACAGGACGGTCCACGATCAGGTTCAGCAGCCAGAACCCCGGCATGATGCCGATCATCGTCAGCGGGATCGACAGCATGATCACCACCGGCAGCAGGAACGAGGCTGTCTCATACACGAGCAGCACGTAGATGCCGAGCAGCGCGATCCCGAAGGCGATTCCCAGGTCCCGGAACACGTCCAGTGTGATTTTCCACTCCCCCTCACCCCGCCAGTTGATGCGAAGGCCCTCGGGCAAGGGGTTCTTCCTGAAGTGCGACTGGAGGTTTAGTACTGCGTACGCCGGACCGCGCCCGGCGATTTCCGAGGTCACGTACACCACCCGATCCTGGTTCTTGTGGTAGATGGTCTGCTCGACGGGTTCCTCGCGGAATGTGCCAAGTTCCCCGAGTTGCACAGCGTTTCCGCCCCGTCCGCTGATCGGGATGGTTTCCAGCAGTGTCGCCGAGGAACGGTCGGCGCGCGGCAGGCGCAACACGATCGGCAGCTCATTGCGTTCCGTCGGGATCTGGACGATTCCTGCCGTTTTCCCCTCCAGCAGCACCTGCAGGGTTTCCACGATGTCCGCGACCTGGATGCCGTTGCGTCCGGCCTTTTCCCGGTCCACTTCAAAGAAGAACCGATTGCGCTCCGTCTCCACCGTGCTGTCGAGATCCACAATGCCGGGTTCCGTTCCCATGCGGGTCTGCACGACCGCCGCCGCCGCCGTCAAGTCCGCGTAACGGTGATGCGGCGCGCCGTAGATCTCGGCCACGATACTCGAGAGAACGGGCGGCCCGGGTGGCACTTCGATCAGCTTGAGCGAGGCACCGGTGCGCGCCGCCAGTGCCGCGATATCGTTACGAAGCCGCAGCACCAGCGAATGGCTGTCCATCTGGCGGTCGGTCCGGTGCAGCAGGTTCACACGGATATCCCCCATGTTCTGCCCGTCTCGCATGTAGTAATGCCTGACCATTCCGTTGAAATCCATCGGGGATGAAGTGCCGGCAATCGAGGTGAAGTCGGTCACCTCGGGGACGGTCTGCAGGTAATCCTCGAGCTCGCGCATGACGGCATCGGTCGTCTCCAGCGTGGTTCCCTCGGGCATGTCCACCAGGATCTGGAACTCGTTCTTGTTGTCGAACGGCAGCATCTTCAAGGGAACTAGACCCGTGAAGGTCAGCGCCATGGCTCCCATGAAGAGAGCCGCCACCACCCACAGCAGACCGATACTCCGGCGGCGCGAGTCAATGAACGGGCCGACCAGGCGGGTGTAGAAACGGTAGAACCGGGTCCGTCGCAAATCCCCGGCGGGATTCGCCGTGGTCCCCCCGTCGAGCGCAGAGGCGGGGGCCTCCCCGTCCTTCGCCCCCTTGCCGCCGCGCAGCAGCTTGACGCACAGCCAGGGTGTCACGGCCAGTGCCACGATGGTGGACATGATGACCGCCAGGGGCACATTCATGGCCATCGGTTTCATGTAGGGGCCCATCATGCCGGTGATGAAGAACATGGGCGTGAACGCGATCACGATCGCCAGGCTCGAGAGCAGCACGGGTGCCATGATCTCCCGCATGGCATCGACCGCCGCCTGCAATTTCGGCTGTTTCCCGGCCTTGAAATGCCGTTCGATATTCTCGACGCCGGCGATGGGATCATCCACCAGCAGTCCCAGTGCCAGTATCAAGGCGAATAGCGTGACACGGTTGATGGTGTAGCCGAACAGGTAATTGCACAGTAACGTCATGGAGTATGTAATGGGCACCGCCGCCGCAACGATGAGCCCCTCGCGCCAGCTCATGACCAGCGCCAGCAGCCCGATGACTGTCAGAATCGCCAGCCAGAGGCTGCTCACCAGGTCGCTGACCTTGTCATCCGCGGTCTTCCCGTAATCCCGGGTAATCCGAACGCCTACATTATCCGGTATGAGCGATCCCTGCAGGCTTTCTAGCTGTTTGTGTATCTCCTGTGCCACCCAAACCGCATTGCTGCCTTTCTTCTTTGCCACCGCCACCGTGACCGCCGTCGCACCGCGCACCTTCCCCTCGCCAGCAGGCCCGGTTGAATACCGGCTGTAGGTAACCGCCTCGCGCGGGCAGTCCCGGATGTCCGCCACATCCCGCAGGTACACCGGCCGATCGCCGAAAATGCCGACCATCAGGTTCCGCACCTCGTCCACGGAACGCAGGAACGGACCCGCCTCGACCTCGTATACCTGGTTATCCCGTTCAAACGAGCCGCTGGACCTCTGCGCGTTTGCCCCGCGCAGCGCGCCGCTCACCGATTGGACGGAAAGCCCGAACGCCGCGAGCCGCTCGGCATCCAGGTAAACGGATACCGTGCGTGGCTCCCCCCCGTGGATCGTGATCTTCGCGCTGTCGGGGATCCTCTGCAGCTTGCCAGCTACCTCTTCGGCAATCCGGTAAAGCTCGTGCGAACCGACCTGTCCGCTGTAAAGCACGGCGCTCACGATCGGCACATCGTCAATCTCGATCGGCTTCACCACCCATCCGGCGATACCCGGCGTGACCATGTCCATATTCTGGCTGAGCTTGTTGTAAAGCTTGAAAAGACTGTCCTCGCGATTCTCGCTGACGAAATACCGTACCGTCACCACCGCCATCCCGGGGCGCGACATGGAATAGACATACTCCACACCGTCAATCTGGTAGAGAAGTTGTTCCAGTCGTGAAGCCACCAGCCTCTCGACCTGTTCAGCGCTGCCGCCGGGATAGGAGACAAGGATGTCGGCCATGGGCACGGTGATCTGCGGCTCCTCCTCGCGAGGAGTGATCACCAGCACCATCGCCCCCGCGATCACCGTGGCAATCATGATCAGGATCGGCAGGTTGCCTCGCAGGAAGCCTTCGACAATCCCGACAAAGAAGGATCGTTTACCTGTGCTCATTGCACCCCCGCCGCCAACACCTGTTCACCGTCCTCCAGTCCCGACAGGATCTCGACGAGTCCGTCGTGCCGCGGTCCTGTGCGCACTATCCGGCGATTGGCGCGCCCGTCGCGTACCACCTGGACCGATTCGAGCTGCCCGATGCGCAAGATGGACGCCTCCGGCAGTAGCACCGCCTCGTGGGGATCGGTCTCGATGATCACCTGCCCGTACATGCCGGGCAGCACCGTGCCGATGACGTCATCAAGCCGAACTTTTGCGCGGCGCGTGCGGGTCACCGGGTCGAATTCGCTGACCACCTCGGTTACCGTCCCCTTCAGCGCTGCGGGCACCTGGTCCAGCGTGACGGTCACCTCCCGGCCCTCCGGGAAGTGGGAAATCAGCCGGGCCGGGACCGGGACCTCCAGTCGCAGGCGTTTCGGATCGAAAACCGAGAGCAGCACCTGTCCAGCCCCGGCCAGGTCTCCGGCCTCGATATAGCGGTCGGCCACCACACCGTCCAGCGGTGCGGTAATGCGTGTGTAGGTCAGCATGACGTTCACCCGTTCCACGTTCGCGGCGGCGGATTTGTAGGCGGATTCGGCCGACTCATGCGCCTGGGCCGTCGTGGCATTCGTCTCCAGTAGTCGCTTTGAGCGCTGATATGCCGTCTCGGCCTGCACAAGTTGCGCTTCGGCTGCCGCCAGCTCCTCGCGCAGCTCGCGCTGGTCCAGCGCCAGCAGGAGATCGCCTTCCGAGACCGCCGCCCCCGCGCTTACATGGACAGCCTCGACATAGGCTGGCAGACGTGCGCTGAGATTGATGCTCCGCTCGGAACGTACCGTCCCGGAGAGGGCAACCCGTGTGGTCACGGTCTTTCGCTGGGTCGCCACCATCACCGCCCCCGTCGGGACGAGCGTTGCGTCATCCGCCGGCAGCTTGCCCGGTGCCTGCTTCTCCCGTAGCGCCCCCGAGGTCCAGACCACAATCATCACCAGCCCAAGCAGTCCGCCCGCCAGTTTCCCCGCCTGTCTCATCCGAGTCTTCCAATTCCCGCTTTCCATTTCGCCCCTCCCTCTTGCAGATCAATCCCCATTCCGTTCCGAAAGCCGTCCGGCAGCCCGTTCCAAGTTGGAGCGGGCTATCTGGTAATCATACCGTGCCGCCGTGTTCCTCATCCGCGTTTCCGTCAGCCCCAGTTCCGCCACGAGCAGCACCGAGATCTCCGACGCACCCTCCTTGTATTGCGCGTGCGTGATGCGCAGGGCCTCCTCCGCGCTGCCGATGGCTTGCGAGGTCACCTGCAGGCGCGACCATGCCTCCTGCACGCTCAGCGCGGCCTGCTTGAGGTCCAGCGCCAGCGCATGACGCACATGCTCGAGATCCGCTTCCGCCGCCTTGAACATCGCCTCCGCCTCCGCAACCTTGGCGACCTTCTCAAAACCCGAGAACCATTCCCATTCCATCGCCACGCCCGCCAGGTAGCTGTGCTCCTGCTCGCTCAGGTCCTCGCTGTCCCAGTCCAGGCTGCCAAACGCATTCAGCACCGGGCCGTGTTCCCGGCGCGCCGCCTTCAACAGCCGCGCGGCGACCCGCATCTGGAGCTCGCTCATCGCGTATTCCGGGCGCCCTTCCATCCCGGAAGCGTCCGTTGACGGGGCTTCCGGATCGACCACCGGCACGACCAGGCCCTCTTCCGCCACGGCCGCGGACCCGATCGCCGTGTTCAATGCCGCGATGGCCAGCTGCACCCCGTTGCGGGCACGGATCAGATTCTCGTTCGCCTGTGCGGTCTGCACCTCCAGATTCAGGACATCGGTCTTCACCGCGCCCCCGGAGGCGAACCGCTCCTTTGCGACCCGCAGGCTCTCCCCGAGACTGGTGAGAGCCGCTTCCTGCACGGCAGTGAACGCCTGGGCCTCGAGGACCTGGTAGTAGCCGCGCGTGACCTCATGCACCAGCGCATTGCGGGCAGCCTGTTCGCTGGCTGCCGCCAATTCCATGCCGAGTCGCGCTGCCGCGGTGCGCTCCCCCCGCGCGCCGTCGTACAGGCGGTGTTTCATCCCAAGGCTGAGCCGGACATTCTCCGTGTCGTCCGGTGCATTCAGGTTGAAGGACGGATCGCTCATGTCCAACTGGCGTTGGTTCAGGGTCATCATGAACGCCTGCGGCGCATTATCGGTGATCGTGTAGCCGGCCGATGCGCCCAGTCGCGGCAGGTAAGCCGACCGGGCCTGCCGCATCGCCGCCTGTGCCGCTTCCGCGCGGTACTCCATCGCCTGGATTCCCGGATTGCCGCGCAATGCCGTGCTGATCAATCCATCCAGCACGGGATCATCCCCCGCAGCGGCTACACACGCTACCATGGCCAGTCCGATCATCCGCCCCGCTATCTTATATGCCGACATCTCTATCCCCCGTTGACACCGTCTTCATTCTTCGCCGTCGTGTTACGATCCAATCCACTCTGCAATCTACTCTCCCGCATTCCCCGCGTCAATGTCAACCCCATCGTGCTTGAATGGCAATTACATCCTGCTGAGGCTCTTGCAAAACCTCTGATCGGCTCGCGAGGACGCTCGCCCTCCATCAAGAAATCAGGCGTGTTCAGCACATTTGAAGGGCGAGAGTCCTCGCGAGCCGGTTGTTGTAAAGGAGGTTTTTCAAGAGCCTCTGCTATGATGGCTCGAGTTGGAACTGATGCGTTCATCGAGTCCATCCTCGTCCGGCCGTGGTCCGGCAGGCTGTCCGCATGGGGGGGCTGACGAACGCCCTGGCGATTCATAACCTGGCGCAGGCGGCGGGAATCCCCTGCTGGGTGGGGGGCATGCTGACGGCCTTCGGGCCAGAGCGGAATGGAAATGTGGGTCTTCCGCAGAATTTGGCGCTTCCGGGTTTGTGGGGGGGTATTCTATTGATGAAAGGTGCTATGAGCGTCAGCGAGAATCAATCGCATAAGCGGGTTCGGTTAAGTATCCGAGTCAGTGACGCGGTTAAGGGTTCGTTGAAGGGGCCGCAGACGTGTAGGGACGGTGCGACTTGTCCGCCGTAACTCACAGAGCGGAGGCGGAAGCAAACACTTAATCGTACACGTCGTCGCCCCCTTAACCGCGTCACTGACTCGGATACCCTTAATCGCAAGACTTCATCGGCCTGTCAGAGAATGTATATGCACTGGATCCAATGAGAAATCCCCCGCTAAACCCGGAATCGCCCAGAATTTGTGGGTGGTTTCGCGTTTTTCCTATCCATGGTTGACCGACGAAGCGGGTGGATTGAGCGTAATAGCGGGTGGTCAATCGTTTCATGCGACACGTTGTAGTGACGCCAATCAAAAGGATACCCCTTAAAATTATACGTTCGTGTATTGATGCCAATGGGTACTAAGTGTTTTGTTCCAACACTTCATCGCACACGTATTCCCTGACGTAATCCCACCCTTCGTTGGTTTCGCTTAAACCACTGTCTTTATCGTCCCGGAAGACCAAATAATCCTGATACGTAACGACTCAGGTCACAGGGTTCAGGGGTTCAGGGTTCAGGAAATTCGAAGAGGAAAGCGGGCAAGAGAAGGGGTACTGGCATCCTGGATGTGCGATTCTTTCCTGTTTTCCCCGAACCCTGAACCCTGAACCCATCCCTCCTGAGCAGTTACTGTTTTTCATTGAAGACATCCTTCTTGGTTATAACTTGGCCATTTTTTCTCACTATTTCGGACGACGATTACGGGCGACGATTACGATGGACGATTTCCCTCTCCTCGTAATCCGTAATTGTCGCCCGTAATCGTCCACCGGGCTTCCGGAAAGTTCCCACTCGTTTTTGCACGG
>CAZGBW010000036.1:0-13456 GCA_964523995.1 uncultured Victivallales bacterium
GGGGGGGGGTGGGGGGTGGGGGGGGGGGGGGGGGGGGGGGGGGGGGGGGGGGGGGCGGCAAGTTGCAGGACAACCTGCCGTACTAAGGAAAGTCGGGGACCTCATCATGCATTCGGCAGGGTACAGGACGCGTTCGGGATTTACGCTGCTGGAGTTGGTCGCTGTGCTCGTCCTGTTAGGCGTTCTGCTTGCCGTGATCGTGGTTCGTGTCGGGAACACGGGCAGCTGGGTGCCAGGCACGGCGGAGATGCTGGTGCAAAATCTTGCCTACGCACGCTCGCGTGCCATGTCCACCACGAATATCTGGGTGCTTTCCTATGGGGCGAACGTCACGCTGACCCGCGATGGGGCGGCCGTTGCGCTGCCCGATCCGTCCACGGCGACAGTCGCTGCCGGGGTTACGATTTCCGGGGGAGGCGGGAATGTGACGTTTGACGCGTTTGGTGCGCCGGATGGACAGAAGGCGATTACCGTCGCGGACGGTTCCTCTACACGAACGGTTACGGTGTGGGCCGAGACAGGATTGATCGAATGAAGATGCCGTTTTCCGCTTCTGATGGATTCACCCTGCTGGAGGTGGTGATTGTGCTGCTGCTTGTGTCGGTGGCGAGTTCCATGCTGGTACCTTACATGCGGGCCGGGCTTGATCAAAGCGCCCAGGCTCCATTACGGCTCGTGCAAAGTGGCGCGATCTCCGCCCGGATGGCGCAGATCATGACACGCGGCACCAATAATCTGGAAACGCTGCGTGTGCAACTGGTGGCAGAAGGAATTAATGCCGCCTATATCACGTTTCCCGAAACGCCGCCCTACGTGGCGGTATCGGGAGGTACCGATCTTCTGCGAGTCGAGGTGACGGATGCGCAGAACCACCGGCTGGTCACGATCCTGGGCCGTCCGCAATGAATACGACTTGTCATAAACGCAGCGGTTTCACGCTGATTGAGCTGGTTGCCACGCTTTTGCTTGGCGGTGTGTTGACCATGGGCGGGGCGGCTCTGATCGTCTACGTGGTGCAGGGCTACAACACCGCGCTGGAGCACGCCGGACTGGCGCAGGGAATCGAACTGGCGATGGGACGCCTTGTCCGCGAAGTCAGGCATGCCGATACCATTGGCGGTGGAGGCACGAGTATCACGTTCACGCGTGGTGGCGTCGCGCGCGTCTTCTCGTTGACGGGCGGCACACTGCAGATGCAGGTTGGTGGCGTCTCCTATCCGTTGATGCGCAATGTGGCCGGGTTCGCTGTGCAGCGCACGCCGGCGAGTGGCTCGGAAGTGATCCGGTTTACCATTACGCCAGCGGGAGCCGGTCCGGTGTTCTCGACCGGGCATTTTGTTGTCGTGGATGAAAGTTGAGTGGAGAATGCCATGAAAAACCGTGCGGGCGGCATGTTGATCTCGATAGCGGTGACAATGGTGGCGATCGGCGTTCTCGGCACGGCGATGGTATCGGTTGTAAACACATCCAATCGACGCGGATTGCAGCACACGTTTGATGAGCGCGCCTATTACGTCGCCAGGGGCGGGGTGGCCTATGCGCGGGGAAATTCGAGATCCACATTTTCGGGTGCGGTTTTTTCCCTTGGAGATGGTGATGAATTCGTTCTGACCATGACCAACGACGCGCAGTACGCCTATGCCAATATTATCGGGAAGGCCGGGGTAGGCACCGTCTGGGAAGCGCATTACGAGCACGATGAGATCCGCCTCACGCTCAGGACTGGTGAGAGGATGGGGACTCTGCTTGCCGATGATTTTATCGACTTGCAGCCGTCAGGGGATGATAGAAGGGCGGCCTGGGTCTATCCAGCCGCGGAACTGGCCAAGAACGATACGAACCGGCTTTTCACCACGGAAGTGGAAATCCAGTCGGAACAGGGATGGCGCAGTTCGAACTACCTGACCTTCCAGAATTTTACAGAAGTAATTACTGATCAGGGGTTTGTCGCCAATCTTGTTCCGAGCGGACAGATTGATCCGGCAGCGAGGACCAAGGATTTCTACGGGATCTGGGGTAATGCATCCGACAATATCTACGTGGTCGGCGAGGATGGGACGATTGTCCACTACGACGGAACCAGCACTGGCGGTGTTCAGTGGCGGCGGATGAGTTCGCCGACGACGCGGTTGTTACGTGCGATTTGGGGGGTGCCGCGTGTGGCCCAGGTCGGCGTGTCGGAACGGATGATCGCGGTTGGCAACAGCGGCGAGATGCTGGAATTTGGTGGTGGCGCATGGTCCCGCGTGGTGAATACCCGGGCGGGAATGCTGACGGGCTTCAACATTGGCGACACCTTCTCCCGGTTCGATATCTACGGCGTCTACGGCAACGACTGGGATCTCATCACCACGTACGGGGATTACGGGGGCAGCCCGTACAAGTGGGCAGGGCCAAAGCCATGGAGGCGCTATATGGGGGCGGCGATGCCTCCGAGTAACAGTTCCGGGGATTGGCCCAGCCGCACGGATTCCATTAGTGCATCCATCTGGCGGCCCTACGATCAATTTGACTGGCGGTACCGCATGTTCAAGGGGAACTGGGAGTCGAAAGTCGGTGCGGTCAGTCATATTTTCAGTGTAGGACACGATCGGGATGCGTCATGGACCCGCGCGTTTATCTTCAAGGAAAAACCGGACTCATCTTCCTATTACGTTAGAATCAGCGGCATGCACACGGCGAACGCGATCTGGGGCACTTCGCTGCAGGATGTTTTTGTGGCGGGGAGAACATCGGGCGGCGCAGGGGGAATGCTCAGGTCCACCGATGCGCTTCGGTCGAACCGGTGGAACTGGATGGCGATACCTGCGGTTCCCGTGCTGAACGGTGTCTACGGGGGTTCCTCGGATTACGTTTTCGCCGGTGGCGACGCGGGAACACTTCTTTTCTACAATGGCAGCACATGGAGCGAGGTCAAGGGGAGGGACGGGAATAATATTACCCCGAACGACATCAACGCTGTTTGGGGCACCGCGCAAACCGGGTTGTATGGTGTTGGCGATAATGGCACGATCGTGTACCTGGGCTATCCCGCGAACCCCATTGGCGGTTTCACGCTGCCATTGAACAACAATCCGCAGTTTGCAGCTCACTGGTCAACCAACAACCACTTCCTGAGTTACACGATCCAGTCCAAGATAGTCTGGGGGGATGACCTTCAATATGCGGCTGGCGGTTTCAATTTCCGATGGCGACTGGCTTCCGGGACGACGAACCGGTACGAGGGCTACGGCGTCTCGTTCATGCGCTACGCACCGGGTGCATCCGGAATCAACGACCAGATCCCTAACTCGATCAAACCGGCCTATCAGAGTGCGTCGGAAAAGTCCGACCGTCTCCTGGTGGTATTGTGGCAGCAGACCGTGAGCGGTGGCAACGAGCAGCGCCGATGGCTCGCCTACAAGGATCTGACCGCTGACGCGCGCGTGGCGACTGCTGGCGGTCGCTTGCGTGACCTCTCGACGCTGATGGTGCGTGTCGAGGAAACCTTCGACAGGAATAATCGCATCACCGTGTATTACGGGAATGCATCCGCCAGTGTGCAGGCTGGTGATGCCGTCTACAGCAATACGCGCCGCCTCATCTATAATCCGGCGTTTGCGTCACCGATCGGCACTATAAAGTCTCCCCCCTTCGATGTCAGGAACTGGGCGGCGACGGGGGATTACTTCACGGTTGTCGCCAATGTCTCGGTTGAAGACGTTCCGCAGCCGGGGAACTACTGGATCATGAATCCGGCAGTTCCTGAATCCAGCGCGAGGCGTCCCACGAATCCGGAAACGGTAGGTCATGAGATTCTCCTGTCCGACTTTCATTCGCCGGAGGTTGCTCCGTTTGGTGGACAGGCGGCACGCCCCGAGGCTGGACTCCATGTATTCGGCGATATTGGTAATCGTGGCACGCAAAAGCTTTTCAGTTTCGCCGAGTTCCGTATGCAATTGGGTGTTGACCGGTAAACAGCAAGGAATGACATGATGAATGCGCGTATGATGGTGATCCTATTGACGGCCGGAGTCGTGTTGAGCATACTGGGTGGCGGGGTCATGGCGGGGACGTATGTGTATCACGACGCGAATGGTAAAGAGGTTCGTGAACGGCCCATGCCGGAGCGGAGCCGTAGCGAAGATGGCGGGGGCGTCGCCGGAGCGGGGCAGCGAAAGGCTGCCGAAAGGCAGGCCGATGTGGCTATCGAAGTGAAGCGTGGCGCGCCATCGGGCGATCAGCGGTGATGGACGGTGCAGGGGGGGGCTGAAGCCACTCTGCGCCGGTTGATGGATTGCGGTTTTTATAAGGCTTGAACGGGAGGACGGAAGTGTGGACAATAGGAATTCAGCAAGGGAGGTTGGCATGATGAGGAAACGTATACGACTGGCTGGCATGGTGGCGTTGGTGTGTGTTGTTGCGTACTGCGCAGGATGCGAGAAAACCACCACTGGAATCGTCATTGTTCTGTCTCCGCCAGATGCGGATATTGATGTCAGCAGTGCGGTAACGTTCACTGCATCGGTTCCGGAGGGCGACCTTAAGACGCGGACCTTGTATTATCCTTTGGAGTGGTCCTTGAGTAAACCGGGGCTTGGAACCATTCAACAATCGGCCGGCAATACCGCTGTCTATGTGGCCGGGAAGACCGAGGGTGTGAATACCGTCACCGTTCGCGATCAGATGGGGGCGGAGGGTGTCGCCTCGGTATCGCAGACGGTGCCGTAAGTGTGGTTTCCTTCGTTATGATGGAGACAATGATATGCCTGCTGAACGAACGTTTGTGAAGCCGAGTGACCGAAGAACGCATCCTCGGTTCGAGGAACGAAGCCGAGTCACGGTGACCGTGCTGTCAGCACCGGATGTTCCACATATCGAGAGTCGAAGTTATTACTGCTGGACGCGGGATCTCTCCGCCGAAGGTATGCGCTTCTGTGTGCATTCACGTGTACCGATGGGTTCGATTCTAAAGCTTGAAGTGATGTTCGATGATCCGCGCGAGGTTTTCCGGCACATCGGGAAAGTCATGTGGGCGCAGGAGTTCAACGATGACGGCGTCATCTCGAACTGGCTCGGGGTCCAGATCACGGAAACGCTTGGTGGCGATGCCCGCTGTGGAATCTGGAAGGTTTGCATCGAAAGCAAACCGCCAGCGGCATGCTGACCATGCCGGATTCTTTCTTGCCTGTTTTGTGGAAATAGGTACTATTCCGCCCATGAACAGAATTCTTTTCAAGAAACAGTTGTCTCCCGATGTTGTCCTGATACGCATTGATGCCCCGTTGATCGCCAGGGAGCGTCGTGCAGGGCAGTTTGTGATTGTGCAGATTGACAGTCATTTCGGAGAGCGTATCCCGCTCACTATCGCGGATGCGGATCCATTAGAAGGCTCGATTACCCTCATTTTCCAGACCGTCGGACGGACGACTCATCTGCTCGCTGTGAAAGAGGTTGGTGATGTCGTCCAGCATGTGGTCGGTCCGCTCGGACAACCGACGCACATTGCGACGTTCGGTCGGGTGGTTTGCGTCGGTGGAGGAATCGGCGTCGCGCCGCTGCATCCGATTGCGCAGGCCATGAAGGCGGCTGGCAATGAGGTCTGTATCATCATGGGGGCGCGCAATCGCGACCTGCTGATTCTTGAAGAGGAGATGCATGGAATTGCCGATTCTCTGATCCTCTGCACCGACGACGGCTCCTATGGACGTAAGGCCCTGGTGACCGTCCCTTTGAAGGAACTTTGTGAAGTGGAGCCGAAGCCTGCCTTGGTGGTGGCGATCGGCCCGCCGGTGATGATGAAATTTTGTGCCGAGACAACGAGACCTTACGGCGTGCACACGGTGGTTTCCCTCAATACCATCATGGTCGATGGAACCGGAATGTGTGGAGGATGCCGCGTCACCGTCGGTGGAGAAACGAAATTTGTTTGTGTTGACGGTCCTGAGTTCGATGGTCACCAGGTTGATTTTGACAATATGATGAGTCGCCTGAAGGCGTACAAGGCGAGGGAGGATTCTGATCACCACCGCTGCCATCTGGATGAACCCATCAAGGGGGAATCATGAAGCATGCGACTTTGGAAGATCTGGCGAGTGAGGCGGAGCGTCTTCTGGGAACCTTGATAAAGCCGTTGAAAGCGAAAGATCGGCTGGCGATTCCCGCGCAGGAAATGCCGGTGCAGGATCCGGAGGAGCGGCGCGGCAATATGGAGGAAGTGGCGCTGGGTTACACGGAGGCTCAGGCACGATTGGAGGCGGAACGCTGTCTGCAATGTCCGACAAAGCCCTGTGTGGCCGGGTGTCCGGTGGGGATTGATATTCCAGGTTTTATCCGGAAGATTGCCGATGGCGATTATTCGGCAGCGATTGGTGTTATTCGCGAGAGCAGTCTGCTCCCGGCCGTTTGTGGGCGTGTGTGTCCTCAGGAGACTCAATGTCAGGCTCCCTGTACCGTTGGCAAAGCGCTCAAGTCGCTCGACAAGGCGGTGGCGGTTGGCCGTCTGGAGCGATATGCGGCGGACTGGGAACGCGAGAACGGCCTCTTGAAAGCGCCGTTTGTCAAGCCAGCAACCGGAAAGAAAGTCGGTATCATTGGCAGTGGTCCCGCCAGTGTGACCGTTGCTGCCGATGTCCGGCGTGAAGGGCATGCCGTGACGGTCTTCGAGGCGTTTCACCGCCCTGGAGGCGTTCTCCTTTACGGTATTCCAGAGTTCCGGCTGCCGAAGGCGATTGTGGATCAGGAGATTGACAGCCTGCGGGCAATGGGGGTCGAGATCAAGACCGATTTCGTGATCGGGCGTACTCGTCGTCTTATTGATCTGCTTGAAAAAGACGGTTTTGATGCGCTGTTTATCGGGACTGGGGCAGGCCTCCCTAAGTTCATGAATATTGAGGGGGAAAACCTGGTTGGCGTGTTTTCGGCGAATGAGTATCTTACACGTGCCAACCTGATGAAGGGCTATGACGATCGGGCTGCAACACCGATTTTCCCGTCGAGGAAGGTAGCCGTTCTGGGAGGTGGCAATGTGGCAATGGATGCCGCCCGTTGCGCGGTGCGTCTTGGCGCGGATGAGGTGCATCTGATCTACCGTCGCACCGAGGCGGAGATGCCCGCCCGCGTGGAGGAAGTTGCGCACGCGAAAGAGGAGGGGGTGAAGTTTCATCTGCTCCAGAATCCGACGCGCATCCTGGCGGATCATCGCGGCTGGGTTTGTGGCATGGAGGTGCTGCGCTATGAATTAGGCGAGCCGGATGATTCCGGTCGACGCCGTCCGGTGGCGGTCCGTGGAAGCGAGTTCGAAATGGATGTGGACACCGTGATCGTGGCGATCGGAAACGAGTCGAATCCCCTGATCCGGCAGACGACTCCTGGGTTGGATACCAGCAGGTGGGGAACCTTGGTGGTTGATGGGAATGGGAAAACGTCGCTTGATCGGGTCTATGCCGGTGGCGACATTGTCCTGGGGGCGGCTACTGTGATCCTGGCAATGGGGGAGGGCCGCCGAGCGGCTGCGGCAATCAACCAACTGCTGGTGGCTGTAAAGTAATGCAGTGCTGGTGGTGCAAAGGTCGGAATTCCGGTGTAAATCGTCAGTACATTATTTAGATGGGTGACTATTGCCAGGATTTTCATCTACGGATAGCAGAATGGACAGGTAATTCTTCTCCGTGGCGAGTAACCATTGGTCACGATGATTGCCGTCATGAGCACGCATCTGGCCCCGGTTCCGTGATATCCCGGTGACAAGAATAAAATGGCCGATGGATCGCTCCTTTGCTGGCGGGATAAAGACGATGAGAAGTACACCGTTATTGAGTTCCAGTTCCATTTCTGCCAAGGAAACATGGCGGATGGTGGCATGAAGTCCATATTTCTCGGCAACATCCGCCAACAGCTCCGGTGTGCTGCCGGAAATTGCCGGGACAAAAGCCTCCTCGCCCAGTTTGCTCATACCAAGGGTGATATTGAAATGCCGGAATACCATGGATAGGCAGGTGACCCCGCAATGGTTCTCTTCGGCCTGAGGTATGAAGGGAACGTGAATTCGCGTCGTGCCAGAGGGAAACGTCCTGCATCCGGAGGTAATCGCCAACGCGAGGGCGATCAGGCTCGCGACACAGCTTCGCTCCATGACAGCTGCTAACGACTTGTTTCCATCTGTCATCACTCACCGCTCCTGGAACTACTCTGCATTGCGGGCGCAACGGAACCCGACATGCTGGGCGTAAGCAAGTGGAAGACCACTGCCGCGGCTGGTGACGCGCATCATATCGAGGTCATTCCGGTACGATCCTCCCCGCATGACACGATGCGTCAGGCCGGGAACTTCCGTATCCTGGATGCAGGGGTTGAAGGGAGTACGGTTCTTCAGTGTGTCATAGGCGCGGGCGAAATACCAGTCCTCGCACCATTCCCAAACATTTCCAGCCATGCCGTAAATACCGACCGGGGTTGGAGAAAATACCTGGACAGGGTTCGTCCATCGCCATCCGTCATCCCGTTCACCATCCTTCTGCGTAAAATTGGCGGCAGGAGGACGTGTGTCCTGAGCAGACGCCGTCACCGAGTCGCCCCAGGGATAAACCACATTCCTGGAGCCACCCGCGGCGAATTCCCACTCCGTCTCGGTCGGCAACCGGTAGCCGCTCGCGGTCCGGTCGGTGGATACACTGCCGTCCTTCCGGAACGTGTAGACGGGCTGAAGTTCGCACTGGCGGCTGCGCCAGTTGCAGAATTCAGCAGCGTCAACCCAGGAAACACAGACGACAGGGTCATCCGGCATCTGCACAAAGCCGGGATTCATCCAAGTGAACTGAGCGTTTGCATTTTCCGCGGTTGTCTTGTAGTTCTCCGCGTTGACGAATGATGCAAACTGAGCTCTTGTGATCTCGGTTGCGTCAAGAACAAAAGGACTCAGGGAGACGGTTATGCAGGGAGACTCATCGGGTATTCCACTCTCATTGCTTCCCTGTTTGAAGGTGCCCCCCTGCAGGACAATTTCATTGGCCATCGCCGGCGGGAGCCCGGGGGTAAACGAAGTGGACGGCGGCAGCGACTTATTGCCACGGACCAGGGATTCAATCTGATGCATGGGTATTTCAATCGGCTGGCTGTTCAAGGCGAGGATGATGGGTAACGGATCGCGATTGTCATTACCGGTGAGCGTGCCGTGCGCCGTGGTGTAGAAAAGTGTGTCTTCGCCGGTTCTCATGATGGCTTGCAGTGTGGCCCCGGGGATACCGGTACGAACGTCGCTTTTCTCCAACGGGCGGAATGGGATGTCACCCTCGGGAAGTGTACCCGTGAGAATATCCCCGCGGATAAGTCGCAGGGTGATGGTGTCGGCATTTTTCGGTGCGGCGGGAAGGACAATGGGGGCATTGGTTTGTTCCGGTTGGCCCTCCAACAAGGGGTGAAGGTGGCGTTTCGACGCCCGCGTTGACATATCGGCCAGAATCACATCGCCAGCGGATGTCAGGACAAGAGCGGGTCGGCTCTCCGGCTGGAGGTGAATCCTGGAAACAGCACCGGACGCAGACTCCAATTTCCCCCAGGGCATGAGCAAGGGAATCGTGGATGCGACATCCTCGGAGGTCGAGCGACGCGGGAACGAGCGCCCGATGGTGCTTCCTGGATCGGGTTCCTGAGAGGGGGCTGATACCGGAACACGCGTTGGTGCGCCTGGATCAATGGTCACTCCTGGTGCCGGAGTTGTATCCGTCATGCCAGCATCAATAATGCGCTGCCGGAAATTCAGCTGCCGGATGTCCTGCCATGCGATTCTGACTCTTTGGCCATTGACCGCCATGCAGATATCGATGGTCCTGGCTTCCGGCTTGCACAGGACAGCGTTGCCTGCTGAGGTGATAAGCATGAAAAAATCGGATTCTGTTCTCATCAGGGAACTATGGGATTGGAAGGAAATGGCTTCGTCCTCTGCCGTTCGCAGTTGCAACGGCCATTCGTAGGGCGTTCCTGCGAACGTGGCCCCGTCGGTTAGTGAGAATACGGCGGTGTGCGCTGGTATGGGAAGCGCTGGGGACTGAGCGCAGCGGACACGAACAAGATCACGCACGGGAACTTTTTCGGGCTGTCCATCGGGGTCCGGGTTGATGAATACGGCTTTGAACGCCGGGCTGCCGTGGAAGGTTTCCCCGTAGACTGTTCTTATGATTCCTTGCTCGTGACGATCTTGCGGCACGGTGAACGATGCCAGGAGGGGAGCCGGGAGAACGATGGATCCAATGGACGTTTCAAATGACCAGACCTGAAGGGGCAGATCCATCGAGGCGACAGTTCCGTCCTTCCGTTCCAGGCTGAACATTAATCGGGAAGCCCCGCTCTCATCCCCGCTGACGTTGATGTCGTCACTGGCAACGGGCAGTATCCCCAGGATATCCGCGCACCGGATTCGAAGCTTATTGCCGGAAACGCTAAGGGCGGTAAGCGTTTCTCTCCCGGCACGCCAGGTGAGCTGGTGGACATTCCCCGAGGAGAACCGGGCGAAGGCGCTCTCGGGTGTGCTGATACTGTCTCGAATCGCAAATCTCAGAGCCTTGATGGTTCCCAGGGGAATCTCGGCATCACCGCTTGCAAGCGTGACGGGCAGTATGATGCTTGCCGGGTCAACGATGGCGATTCCACCATCTTTCATCAGTAGCTTGAAGAAGTGGTTCTTTCGGACCGCGGGTGGAGTCTCTGTAAACCGGACAGACTCAAGCGGTTTCTGATGGCTCGCCAATACGGATACCGTCTCTTCCCCGAAGAGGGCATCGATAACGTGGTCTTCGGCGACAACCCAGCGTTCTCCGGTGACCAGGGTCAAGGTCATATGGTTTTGCATATCGGAGCGGACAATAGCGGATATGTCGGTTGTCAAGATGGACTGCCGTCCAGCGGATGTGTCAAGCCTCACGGTGGATGGTTTCACGGTAACCGATCGGGTGGCTCCACCTAGGAAGGTGATCCGGGCATCCCGCGGACCGGGTAGCGGCTGGGACTGCGCATGCGCGTTTTGCAGTGAAAGTGACATCATCACCACCAGGATGAATTTGCTGAAGGCTCGAGGACTCTCAGGACAAGCACCTGCAGGCGTTGCACGCTCGGATACGCTAGGCGCGGTTGTTTCACATTTGTTATTCTGGTGGTGCGTCATTATGTCAAACCTCTCACTTGTAATGGTCATTCGACCCTCTCGCTGTTTAAGCTGGAACGCGGACTCATCCCGCTTGCCAGGGCGGCCTCGGCGTCCATGCGGATGAGCGACCAGAGCGCATCCTTCACGGCGTCGGTATTTCCATCCCTGGCCAATTCCTCCATCCGGCTGATCTGCTGGAAAATATCCGACGGCGCGAGTGGTGGGGGGAGCCGCCGGAGGACGTTGATTTTCTCAATAGCGGTCTTCTGCAGCTCTTCTCCATAGGTAACCAATTCCTCGTGCATCTTCTCTCCTGGGCGAAGACCGGTGACTTTGATCTCGATGTCCCGGTCCGGCTGTAATCCGGAAAGTCGTATCATGTTGCGCGCCAGATCCATGATACGGACGGGGGTTCCCATGTCCAAGACAAAAATATCGTTATGGTCTGCCATTGACCCGCAGTGCAGAACGAGTTGAACCGCTTCGGGGATGGTCATGAAGAACCGTGTCATATCGGGGTGAGTGATGGTGACGGGGCCTCCGTCGGCAATCTGGCGGCGAAAGGTCGGGATCACGCTGCCATTGCTACCGAGCACATTTCCGAAACGGACCGCGGCGAAACGTGTCCCACTGCCTTCGGGCATGGAGGAAACGACCAGTTCGCAGATCCGCTTGGAGGCTCCCATGATACTCGCGGGATGAACGGCTTTGTCGGTGGAAATCATGACAAAACGTTTGACGCCGGTCTTGCAGGCGGCCTCGGCCAGGTACCGGGTACCGCAGACATTGTTGAGGATGGCCTGCTCGGGATGGGTTTCCATCATGGGTACATGCTTGTAGGCCGCCGCGTGATATACTCGGGTCGGCCGGTATCGCTCGAATCGCTTCAGGACAGCCTGCTCGTTCTTGATATTGCATAACAGCGTTTCCAGCGGCAATCCCGGATAGACGTTCAGGATTTCCTGCTGGATCTCGAACAACGGTGTTTCGGCGGAATCCAGCAGCAGGAGACGGGAAGGGGATAGCTGTGCGATCTGCCGCGCGAGTTCGCTGCCGATGGATCCCCCCGCGCCGGTAACCAGCACGGATTCGCCTTGCAGGTCGGCACGTATGCCGGAGGAATCCAGCCTTATCGGACGGCGTCCGAGAAGATCCTCGATTTCAACGCTGCGAATGTGCTGCACTTCTATCCGGCCGGAGGCGATATCGCAGAAGGATGGCAGAATCCGGAAGGTCACGTTTAAGCCGCTGCAGGCATTGACGATATACTCGGTTAGATCCTTGGGTGCATCCGAGATGGCGAAAAGAACATCGCTGATACGCAGGGTTCGGATGGCCTCCGCGGTCTTATGGCGGCCACCCAGCACGGGAACCCCGTGAATCATGCGTCCATCCTTCTGTGGATCATCGTCAATATAGCCGGCGATGGTGTTGTTCGTATTCTGTTCCTGGAGAAGACTTCGGGTTGCGATTTCGGCAGCATCGCCAGCTCCAATAATCAGGAATCGTTTGCTACGCTTGTCTTTTCCGGCATCAATACGGAACTCGCGGTAGAGCCGGACGGAGAGCCGCACGCCGCCGAACAGCAGCAGACTGAGCAGGAAATCGATCAGATACACCGAACGGGGTACCCAGTGCCCCCAGGTCAGCATGGTCAGCGTCACAAAAAGCACGGCATAGACCGACATGGCCTTCGCCAGGCGAAGGAGATCGTGCGCACCGACATAACGCCACAATCCGGTGAATACTTTGAAACGAAGTAGCATCAGGATTTTAAGCGCGACGGCAATCGGCAGCGACGTCAGCCAGACGTCGACCATATTCGATGGAAGAAACACGGTGTCAAACCGGATGGCGAAGGCGGCGGAATAGCTGACGATCGCCAGTGCAATATTGACCACCCAGACCATCACCGGGCGATGATTGACTGCTAGGCGCCCAAGGAGCTGTACCCATGATTTTAAAAACGATCTATTCATATCAGGATGGACCCTTCTGATCGGTGCTCATTGGCGGTATTGATTCCATTTCGTATGCCAGTTGATGGCGAAGGTACTCCCCGTAAGGGCTTTTCCCGTAGTGCTCGGCAGCGAGCATCAGCGTGCGGTCGTCAATCCACTTGCTCCTCCAGGCGATTTCCTCCGGGCAGGCGATCTTCAGTCCCTGGCGCTTTTCAATGGTGGAGACAAAGGTGCCCGCTTCGAGAAAGGATTCGTGGGTACCGGTATCGAGCCAGGCCATGCCGCGTCCCATGCGTTGAACCTTCAGCTGGCCTATCTTCATGTAATGCTCATTCACGCTGGTGATCTCCAGTTCTCCGCGTGCGGACGGTTTGAC
>CAZGBW010000037.1:0-13245 GCA_964523995.1 uncultured Victivallales bacterium
TGACGACGCCGGTCGGGGGCGGCATCCGGTCGCTGAATGTGGCGTTGCGCCAGGAACTGGACCTGTATGTCTGCCTGCGGCCGGTCCGCTGGTTCGAGGGCGTCCCCTCGCCGGTGAAGCGGCCTGACCTGACCGACATGGTGATCTTCCGCGAGAACTCCGAGGATATCTATGCCGGGATCGAGTGGGAGAGCGGCAGCGCGGAGGCGAAGAAGGTCATCGCGTTCCTGCAGCAGGAGATGGGTGTCCGGAAGATCCGTTTCCCGGAAACCAGCGGTATCGGGATCAAGCCCGCCTCGCGCGAGGGAACCGAGCGGTTGATGAAGGCGGCGATTGAATATGCGATCGCGAACGAACGGCCTTCGGTGACGCTGGTGCACAAGGGTAACATCATGAAGTACACGGAGGGGGCGTTCCGCGATTGGGGGTACGCGACGGCGGTGAAGGTTTTCGGCGCGCAGCCGCTTGGTGATGGGCCGTGGCATGTGATCCGGGGACTGCCGGGGGGCCGTGAGCTGGTGATCAAGGACTGCATCGCGGATGCCTTCCTCCAGCAGATCCTGACACGTCCCGCCGAGTATTCGGTGATCGCGACGATGAATCTCAACGGCGACTACATCTCGGATGCGCTCGCGGCCTGTGTCGGCGGGATCGGGATCGCGCCGGGCGGGAATATCAACTATGCAAGCGGGGTCGCGCTGTTTGAGGCGACGCACGGGACGGCGCCGAAATATGCCGGCCTGGACAAGGTCAATCCGGGGTCGCTGATCCTGTCGGGCGAGATGATGCTGCGTTACATGGGATGGCGCGAGGCGGCGGACCTGATCCTGGAGGGGATGAACCTCGCGATCGGGGAGAAGACCGTGACCTATGACTTTGCCCGCCAGATGGACGGGGCGACCGAGGTGACGTGCAGCGCGTTCGCGCGGGCGGTGGCGGGGCACATCCTCAACTGATGGACACGGCGGTCCTGGGGCCGCCGGTTGTCGTGATCAACGGGGTTCCCTCCGCGTGGCGGCGAACAATTGTCTTTATTTCCGGCGGGAAATGGTGTGCAATGCGCACCTTTACTGGAGTATTCACGAGGGAGAGATTATGCATCCATACAGAACGCATACCTGCGGGGCCCTGCGGGCGGCAGACGCCGGGACGGAAGCGCGCCTTTCGGGCTGGGTTTTCCACAAGCGCGACCACGGCGGCGTGCTTTTCATAGATTTGCGCGATCACTACGGCATCACGCAGGTCGTCGTGCATCCGGAAAAATCGTTCTTCGAGGAGTGTCAGCGCTGGCGGCCGGAAAGCGTGGTTACCATTACCGGGCGGGTCATGCGGCGCACGGTCGAGACCGCGAACAAGGATCTGCCGACGGGTGAGGTGGAGCTGACGGCGGACTCGGTGCAGGTGCAGTCTGCCGCCGAAACCCTGCCGCTGCATCTGGCGGGTGATGAGGAGGGACCCGAGGAAACGCGGCTGCGCTACCGTTTCCTGGATCTGCGGCGGGAGCGGTTGCAGCGCAATATTGTCCTGCGCTCAAAGGTGATCGCGAGTATGCGGCGACGCATGACCGCGAAAGGATTCAACGAGTTCCAGACGCCGATTCTGACCAGCAGTTCGCCCGAGGGGGCCCGGGACTACCTGGTGCCCAGCCGGGTGCATCCCGGCAAATTCTACGCGCTGCCGCAGGCCCCGCAGCTTTTCAAGCAGCTCCTGATGGTTTCCGGTTTTGACCGCTACTTCCAGATCGCGCCCTGTTTCCGCGATGAGGATGCGCGTGCGGACCGTTCGCCAGGCGAGTTTTACCAGCTCGACATCGAGATGTCCTTCGCCACGCAGGATGAGATCTTCGCGACCGTGGAAGACGTGCTCAGCGGCATCTTCGCCGAGTTCTCAGACAAGCGTGCGGATGCCGCCCCGTTTCAGCGGATTCCATTCCGCGAGTCCATGCTGAAGTACGGCAGCGACAAGCCCGACCTGCGGATTCCGATTGAAATCCGCGATGTGTCCGACCTGTTTGCGGGCAGCGCGTTCAACGCGTTCCGCGCGGTGGTTGAAAAGGGCGGGGTGGTGCGGGCGATCCCGGTCAAGGGGATTGCGGACCGGCCGCGGAGCTTTTTCGACAAGCTGGTCGAGTTTGCGCAGTCGGTCGGTTCCAAGGGGCTGGCATATCTGGTCTGGGAGGCGGGAAACGTCAAGGGACCGATCGCCAAATTCCTCAAGCCGGAGGAGATCGCGGCCGTGGCCGCGCGATGCGAGGTCTCTGCCGGCGATGTGGTTTTCTTTGTGAGCGATAAGGCGGGCGTGGCGGCCAAGATCGCGGGCGAGGTGCGGATCAAGCTTGGGAATGACCTGGGATTGATTGATCCCAACGTGTTCCGTTTCTGCTGGATCGTGGATTTCCCGATGTTCGAGTATGACGAGGAGGCCGGGCAGATCACCTTCTCGCACAACCCATTCTCCATGCCGCAGGGCGGCATGGCGGCGCTGGAGACGCAGGATCCCCTGGACGTGCTGGCGTACCAGTACGACATCGTCTGCAACGGCTGCGAGCTCTCGAGTGGCGCCATTCGCAATCATCTGCCGGAAGTGATGGTCAAGGCGTTCTCGATCGCGGGGTATCCGGCGGAGACGGTGGAGGAGAAGTTCGGCGGGCTGATCCGGGCGTTCCGGCTTGGGGCACCGCCACACGGCGGTCTGGCGCCGGGAGTGGACCGGATTGTGATGCTCCTGGCCGGTGAGAGCAACATTCGCGAGGTGATCGCCTTCCCGATGAACCAGAAGGCGCAGGACCTGATGATGAATGCCCCCTGCACGGTGAGCGAAAAGCAGCTGCGGGAGTTGCACATTCGCCTGAACCTGCCGAAACCGCCTGAGAAAGACGCCTGAGCGCCCCCGCTCAGGCGTTGAGGCGGCCGAAGAGCAGCCGGATGTGCTTGGCAATATTGTCGGTGACGCGCTGGCCGACGATCGCGGCATTGGCGTCTATCAGGCCCAGGTAACGATCCCTCTTCTTGGCGGCCAGCTTGTAGGCCACATGCAGCAACTGGCGTAGGTCGGGGCTGTAACGGGGGCAGGTGTCATCGTGCAGCAACGCGTCGCGGAAGGCGGTGGCGCTCCAGCTGGCGACCGCGCCCACCGTCGGGAGTGCCTCCCGTTGGATATCGAGAACGGGGGCGTAGGGGGCGCACAACTCATCCATGTGGTCCAGGGCCTCCCCGTAGATCTCGCGGACGAGATCCAGTCCTTCCTTGCCGGCGGACAGCAGTCCTTCGAGTTCCGCCAGCCAGGTGGTGCCGGCGGTCTTGATGTGGACACCGGCCTGCCGCCGCTTGAGAATATCGGCCACGGCCCCGTAAATGGCGAACTTGTCGCTGCCGGAGTGAATGCTCAGTTTCAGGTTTTCCGGCAGTTTGAACGTCCGGATGGCGGCGGCGACCGCCAGCACATCGGCTTCGAATTCGAGCGCGAACCGGCTCACATCCCCGACATAGTCCACGCCCTTGTTGAAACGGCCGCTGAAGCGTGGGGCGATGGTCTGCAGCGGGACCTTCTCGTCGGCCAGGGCGGCCAGGATCAGGAATATCTCCTGTGGCGACTGGGGGGTGTCGGTTTCGTCCATCGAGACCTCGGCAACGAAGTCCGTATTGCCCCGCCGCTCGACGATGCGCCGGTAGGTCGCGGCGGCCTGGCGAACCGCTGGCAGGTATTTGCAGGCAATGGCCGTGATTCGTTCGGCGCTGATCTTGTCCTCGGGGACCAATCCGGTGAGATCCAGCGCGTTGAGACTGTCGCGATGGCGGGCCGTGAACGCGGCGGCCTCGCCGGTGCTGCAGGCACCACCGATGGCATCGCCGACATCAATGGTGAAGAAATCAGCGGATTCGGTGTAGGCGTCCACGGTCTTGAGGTTGATATGGTCGGCATCCACGAACCAGGGACCATCCCATCCGGTATGGCGAACCGCCGCATCGGCCTCCTCGCGCACACTTTGCGGCGCGGTGCTCACGGTCAGGTGCTCGCGATTGGACTTGTTCCAGACCGGGCAGATCGCGATACCGGTGCGGCGGGCGTTGATAAAAGCCTGAAGTTGTGCGGCACCCTGGCGGGCAAATCGGTCGCCGATCCCCATTGAATATTTAGGCAGTTTCATCGGATTCCTTTTTTACGGTAATTGATGTTGCGAAACATCACGAAAAATATAGTGAGCAGGGTAGACAGTCAATGCAATAAATGCGAGGATACGGGTCGGGAGTCGGTACCGGCGTGAACGGGGATGGAGAGGATCTGGAAGATGAAAAAGATGGCGGCGGTGTTCTTGAACAACCACGAGGATACGGTGAACCGGGTGTATGCACAGGGGCGGCGCGAGCAGGTTGCGGAGCTGACGCAGCTTTACCCCGTAGTGGTTTCCGCCGCCGGGTTCGCGGAGCATTCGGAGAACCTGGCTGGCGTCGAGGTTGTGTTTTCCACCTGGGGAATGCCATCGTTGACGGCGGCCGAATTGGAGATCCTGCCGTCCTTGAAGGCGGTGTTCTATGCGGCGGGAACCGTCAAGGACTTTGCCGCGCCGTTCCTGGACCGCGGGGTTATCGTATGCAGCGCCTGGGCGGCGAATGCGGTGTCGGTTGCCGAGTTCTGCCTGGGCCAGATCCTGCTTTCCTGCAAGGGGTATTTCCGGAACACGCGGGATTGCCGGGTCCCGCCGGGAAAGCGAACCGTTTCCCCGTTCCTTGGCAAGGGGGTCTACGGCGAGACGGTCGCACTGATCGGGGCCGGTCAGATCGGGCGGCGCCTGATCGAGCTGCTCCGTCCGTTCCAGCTGAATATCCTGGTGGTGGACCCTTATCTTTCCGAGTCCGAGGCAGCGGGGCTGAATGTGCGCAAGGCGACGCTGGAAGAGGGTTTCCGGCAGGCGATCGTGGTCAGCAATCATCTGCCGGACCTACCATCGCTTCAGAGGGTGCTTGACGGGAAGCTGTTTTCGGTCATGCGGCCCGGGGCGGTCTTCATCAATACGGGGAGGGGGGCGCAGGTCAACGAGCCGGAACTGGTGGAGGTGCTTCGCTGCCGCCCGGATCTGCTGGCGCTGCTGGACGTGACGTTCCCGGAACCGCCGCCTGAGGAGAGTGCTTTTTATACGCTGCCGAATGTGCAGCTTTCCAGTCATATCGCCGGTGCGCATGGCGACGAGGTGGTGCGGATGGCCGACTATATGCTGGAGGAGTTCCGGCGGTGGCAGGCGGGCGAGCCGTTGCGCTATTCGTTGACGGCGGAGATGCTTGAGCGCATGGCCTGAGCGTTGCCGCCGGGGGTGGCGGCGCGTTGCAGGCGGTCGTTCACCGTGCGCCCGAGCCCGGCGACGGGCAGGCGGCGGGCGATGATGCAGTCAAGGCCTGCGGCGTCCAGCCGGCGCAGGGCGGCATACAAGCGGGCCGCCGCCTCTTCCGGATCGCCGGTGGGCGACAGGTTCTCGAGGTGCTCCCCGGTCGCGGGTGCGCCGGGGCCGAAGACCAGTTGCCCGGTGCGCGCGGTGATGGCGACGGGATCTTCGGCATTCCGAAGAACCAGGGGGGTGGCGGGTGCATAGTGGCGCGGCATGGTGCCTGGCGCGCGGATGTCGTCCGGGCCGGTTTGGCGGTAGATGGCTATCGGGCCGGCAATCGCCTCCAGCGCCTCGAGGGGAATGCCGCCCGGGCGCAGGAGCCAGATGCGGTCTTCCCAGAAACCCAGGATGGTGGATTCCACGCCGACGGCACAAGGTCCGCCATCCACGATGCCGTCCAGTTCCGTGCCGAACTGGTTGAACACGTGACGTGCGCAAGTCGGGCTGATCGTGCCAAAGCGGTTGGCGCTGGGTGCGGCCACGGGGCAAGCGGCTTCCCGGATGATTTTGCGGGCGAGGGGATGAACGGGGACCCGGATGGCGACGGTGTCGAGACCGGCGGTGACCGAATCGGGAATACAGGTTTTTTTCGGCAGCACCAGCGTCAGCGGGCCGGGCCAGAAGGCTGCCGCCAGCGTCCGGGCCGCGGGCGGTACCGATGCCGCGACCGCGTCCAGTCCGCCGGCATCGGCGATGTGGACGATCAGGGGGTCAAGCGCAGGCCGGCCCTTGATCGTGAAGACCTGGCGGACGGCGGTCTCGTCGAATGCGTTGGCGGCCATCCCGTAGACCGTTTCCGTGGGAATGGCGATCACCTTGCCGCCGCGGATGGCCAGGGCGGCGTCGGTGGCCCCGATGTAATTGGGGGGGACCGCGGTCAGGAGCGCGAGAATGGACGGGACGGCCTCGCCCAGTGAGCGGGCGATGGTCACATCACCCGGGACCCCGTCGCGGTGCTTCGTGCCGTGGCCGGTCAGCAGATAGACGCCTTTCCCCCCGAAGCGCCGGGCGAATTCCACATCATGCGGATGGTCGCCGACGGCAACGGAGCACTCCGGCGAGATGTTAAAGCCGGCCGCGGCCTGGAGTGCGAAATACGGAGTCGGCTTGATGCAGGTGCAGCCGTCCTCCCGATGGTGCGGGCATGTGTAGACCGCGCGGACATGGATGCGCTCCTCCTCAAGACACTTGAGGATGTGCTGGTTCACGGATTCCGCCTCGATGGCGGTCAGCAAGCCGCGGGCAATGCCGCCCTGGTTGGTGACAATGAACAGCTCGGCTACCTGCTGGAGCGTCCGGAGGGCATCGAACGTGTCGTCGTAGAACACGACATCCTCTGGATTCCGGAGCCAGCCGCGGTCATGGATGAGGGTGCCATCACGGTCAAGGAAAACGGCCGCCTTCGCATGGCAGGCGGAACGGCGGGACGAGATTCCGGGGTACCCCGTGCTGTCGGTGAGGGTTGCGTTCATGGTTCCCGGTGGCGGAGGGTATCCGTGGCCATGCAGACCTCGACGAGCCGACGGGCAAGAATGTCGGCGCGAAGAAGGGCGGCGGTGTCTTCGGAGGCCGGTCGGTGGGCGCAGACCCCGTGGTGGCCGCAATCGGCATCGGCATGGCCGTCGCCAACCAGGATCATGCCGTGCACGAGCATGATGTCGTGCAACGCCCGCATGGCCGTCTCCTGCCCGCCGTATTTCGAGGCCGCCACGGTAACGCCGGCCCCGACGGTATTGTAAAGCCCCTTCTGCATGCGGAGCATGCGTGTCTTATCGAAGAACGCTTTCAGCTGGGCGCTGACGGTTCCGAAATAGACCGGGCTGCCGAGAATAACCGCATCCGCGTCCTGAAGGGCGGCATAGGCGTTTTCCAGCGTTGTGCCCTTGTGGCATATGCCGGAGCAGGGATTGCTGCAGACCGTGCAGAAGGGGGTTCCTCCCGCCTCGGCGAGGAGTGCGCCCGCGTGAAAAAGCCGGGTTTCGGCTCCCAGGGTTCCGGCGGTGTGGAGAATCCTCTCCAGGAGGAATGCGGTGCTGCCCTGCGGGTGGGGGCTGCCGTTAATTCCGATCATGCGCATAGTCTATCCTTTGTTCTCAGGAGTCGAGATCGTTGGGATCCTTCAGACAGCCCGGATTGGGGCCGATCTGGGAGTCGACGTGTCCGCCCATATCCCGGATCCGCTCGCGCATGGCGCCTTTGAAAAGGGTGTCGTCGGTCACTCCATCACCGATGGCACCGAAATCACGGACATTTGCAGTCGATATCATGGAGCATAAAGCCTTTCCTGTTGAGAGTCGCCTTAACGTGCCCGGAACGTACCAGATGAGGCCGGTCGCGTCAACCCCGACGGCCCCGTCCGGACGGTGTCCGGTGGGATGGCGGCGGCGCGAGATGGTCGAGGATCGGGAGATCAGCGGGCATCCACGGGAGGGTATGGAGCCTGCCGGGGAGGAGCCAGCGGGCGGCGGTGTGTTCCGCAAGATGGATAACCGGGCGGGGGGCGGTGTGGCGGAAGGGAATAAGCCTCACGGTGCCGACATCGTAGGTATACTCGACCGGTGGCAGTGGCTGGAGCCCGCCGCCAAGCACCAGGTAGAGTTCCTCAAGGATCTCGCGGCGCAGGGCCTGCTCCGGGCTCTCGCCCTGCTCGATCTTGCCCCCAGGAAACTCCCACAGCCCGCCGAGGTGCTTGTGCGGAGGCCGCTGCACGGCAAGGATTTCGCCCCTTTCGTTTTCCAGGATCAGGCAGACGACATTCAGCATGGCACGGGACTGTACGGGGAACGGTGACGCCTGGAAAGCTGAAAATGCACGAAAACGCTGGTATTGCGGCGGCATTCTGTAGTAAACGAGACAAACGGGATTGACTACTCAGGATATTGATATGCGCATGGAAGATGAAATAGCAAGGCGGCGGACGATCGCGATTATCTCGCACCCGGACGCCGGCAAGACCACGTTGACCGAAAAACTGCTGCTTTACGGTGGCGCGCTCCAATTGGCCGGATCGGTGACGGCGCGGAAGAACCAGCGGGCCACGACGTCGGACTGGATGGAGCTGGAACGGCAGCGGGGCATTTCGGTGACCTCGACGGTTCTGCAGTTCGAATATCGCGGTACCGTGATCAATCTGCTGGATACCCCCGGTCACCGGGACTTCTCGGAGGACACCTACCGCGTACTGATGGCGGTGGATGCCGTGGTGATGGTGATTGATGCGGCCAAGGGTATCGAGAGCCAGACGCTCAAGCTCTTCGAGATCTGCCGGATGCGCGGCATTCCGATCTTCACGTTCATGAACAAGCTCGACCGTCCGTCGCTCAGCCCGCTGGGGCTGATGGACGAGCTGGAGCAGCGGCTCCAGCTTCCGGTCTGCGCGATGAACTGGCCGCTGGGTGACGGCGACCGCTTCCAGGGCGTCTTCGACCGCCGCGGGCGTGTGGCGCATTTCTTCGAGCGGACCGCCCATGGCGCCTACCGGGCGCCGGTGGCGCTGCATTCCGTGGATGCGCCGGAAGTGCAGCAGCGGCTGCCAAAGGATGTCTACGCCTCGGTGATCAACGACCTGGAGGTGCTCGACAGCGCTGGCGAGGTGTTCGACCTGGCCGCGGTACAGTCTGGCGATCTGAGCCCGGTGTATTTCGGCAGCGCGATCAACAACTTCGGCGTCCAGATCCTGCTGGATGCGATCGTGGACCATGCGCCGCCGCCGCAGGCGCGCGTGGCAGGGGAGATGAAGGTCCCGCCGGTGAATGCCGTGTTCTCGGGGTTCGTGTTCAAGATCCAGTCCAACATGGATCCGAAGCACCGGGATCAGATCGCGTTCCTGCGGATCTGCAGCGGCCGGTTCACGCGCGATATGAAGGTGACGAACATGCGCACGGGTGAAGCGGTGCGGTTGTCGAGTTCGCATCGTGTCTTTGCCCGGGATCGCGAAACGGTGGATGAGGCGTATGCGGGGGATGTCATCGGGCTGGTCGGCCACAGCGGCTTCGGGATTGGCGATACGCTGACGGAGGATCCGGCGATTGTCTATGACGAGATGCCCCAGTTCGCGCCGGAGTGCTTCTCGGTGGTGCATAATCCCGTGCCCGCGCAGTACAAGCGTTTCCAGGCCGGCGTGCAGCACCTGCTGCAGGAGGGGGCGCTGCAGGCATTCCAGTATCCGGATCCCGCCCGCAACGTCCCGCTGCTGGGGGCGGTGGGATCCCTGCAGTTCGAGGTGTTCAAATACCGCCTGGAGAACGAATACGGCGCGGTGGTGCGGATGGAACCGGCCTCCTCCACGGTGATCCGCTGGGTGGAACCGTCCGGGGAGGATGTGCGGGACGATATGCTGCCACCCGGCGGCCGTCTGATGCTGGATGCCGCCCGGCGCAAGGTTCTGCTGTTCGACTCCGAGTGGGTGCTGAAGTTCTTCAACGACCGGCACCCGAAAGTGCAACTGCGCAAGCTGCCCTCCGACATCAAACGCGCCAGCTGACCGGTCGCGCCGGCCGGGCCGGGACTTCCGCTTCTGGCAACGCCATCACCGGGTTCCGAAAAGACTTGGATTTTCCCTGTGCGTCTGCTTTACTGCCGAGAACGGTCCCGAAACAAACAGGAGGCGATATGCTGCATGCACCGGCGGTGAAACAGGAGAAGGATAATGCGTCGGCCTGGAAGGCGGCGCTGGGAATAAAGCTGTTCTTGCTTTACAGCCTCGTCTACACGGGGTTTGTCGGCATCGCGGTCTTTGCCACGGACTGGATGAAGATCCCCGTAATCGCCGGCGTCAATCTCGCCATCGCCTATGGCATGGGGCTGATCCTCTTTGCCATTGTCCTTGGCGTGATCTACAACCACGTCTGTACTCGCAAGGAGAATGAAATGAACGCCCCCGTCCGCAAAGGTGTCAAATGAATTATACCGCCAGCCCCATTGCCATCCTGATCTTCCTGGTCTTTGTCGGATTTGTTCTCGGACTGTCCTTCTATTATGCCCGCAAGGCCCGTTCGGCCGCCGGGTATTTCGCCGCCGGCGGCACTGTTCACTGGTTTGTCAACGGGATCGCGTTTGCCGGGGATTACCTCTCTGCCGCCTCCTTCCTGGGGATCTGCGGATTGATCGCCACCACGGGCTATGACGGATTCCTGTATTCGATCGGGTATCTCGCCGGCTGGATCGTGGCCCTGTTCGTTGTCGCGGAACCGATGAAACGGCTTGGAACCTACACCTTCACCGATGCGCTCGACTCGAGGTTCAACTCCAAAGGCATCCAGCTGATGGCGGCGATCAGCACCCTTACGGTCTCGATTTTCTACCTGATCCCGCAGATGGTTGGCGCCGGGACCCTGGTGACGCCGCTGCTGGGTTTTCCCCACTGGATCGGTGTCGTCATGGTCGGTGCCATCGTGATCACCATCGTGGCGACCGCCGGCATGACATCCACCACCTATGTGCAGTTTCTCAAGGGGGCTTTGCTGATCATCTTTTCCACGGTTCTCTCGGTGCTGGTTCTGAACAAGGGGCTTTCCACCACACCGGATGCCTTCACCTTTTCCCCCCGCATCCTGCAGGCCGAGGAGGCCATGCAGGGACGCGCGGAGGGGGTTTCCTATATCCGGCAGATCGCCGATGCCAAGACGGGCCTGACCTTTGTGAAGCTGGAAAAGGAAGGGGTCCCCGGCTGGTGGATCCTCAACGGTGACAAGCTGGAAGAAGCCCAGTACAAGACTGACACGGCGGACGGGCAGATTCTCTACAACGGCTCGCCGCGGTCTGCTGGAAAGTTCAAGCCTGTCGGCTATATCTCCAGGCTCAAGGATGCCGAAGGGAACGAGATCGAGCATACGGGCAGGCTCGGCGTGCTTTCCTATTTCGCCACTATCGGCCGGTCCGATGTGGTCCGCTACCCCGCCAGCCGGATCGCGCGGTTGACGGACGAAGGCGATCGGATCGCCGTATTCTGCCCGCAAGTCATTCCCGGCAGCGATCTCCTGATTCCCGGTCGGAATTTCTCCATCAAGACCGGGGTGGGCAAGCTGAACTTCATCTCGCTGATGCTGGCGCTCTTCTGCGGCACGGCCGCACTCCCGCATATCCTGATCCGCTACTACACCGTACCGTCGCAGCGCGACGCGCGCAAATCAACGATTGTCGCCATCGCCTCCATCGGCTTCTTCTACGTGCTGACGCTGTTCATGGGCCTGGGGGCCATGACGCTTGGCGTCATTGATGTCGAGAACAGCAATATGGCCGCCCCGCTGCTGGCCCATTCGTTCAGTCTCGTGCTCTTCTCCATCATCTCTGCCGTTGCCTTTGCCACTGTGCTCGGCACGGTTTCCGGCTTGATCGTCGCCGCCTCCGGTGCCGTGGCGCACGACCTGATGAACCACTTCATGGGCATCCGCCTTACCGATGGCGGCAAGGTGAAGGCCGGCAAGGTAGCCGCCTTCGTCGTCGGCATTATCGCGATCCTGCTCGGTATCGCTTTTGAAGGCATGAATGTCGCGTTCCTGGTTGGCTGGGCCTTCGCGGTGGCGGCTTCCGCCAACCTGCCGGCCATCGTGATGCTGCTGTTCTGGAAGAAGACCACGGCGCAGGGCATTGCCTGGTCCATCGGCGCGGGCATGGTCTCCTCGCTGGCCGTGATCCTGACATCCCCGAGCATGTACGTGCAGTACAAGCTTGATCCGGCCACCGCGCTGCACGGACTGGATAATCCGGCCATCCTTTCCATCCCGCTCAGCCTGATCACGCTGGTGGTCGTCTCGCTGCTGACGCGGAAAGATGCCGCGACCGAAACTCCCGCGTGACGCGGGAGGGGGGATTTTCCTCTGGAACGGCTGCGGGAGTCATGTCGCCGCCAGCCCGTCCAGACTGGCGGGGGCAGGGTGCAATCCCAGGCGTTTCAGGAGACCCTGGGTGACGGTATCCAGTTCCCCGGCGCCCCGGTAGCCGCATTCCGACAGGAGGCGCGCAAAGGCCCGGTAGGTGTCGAGATACCGGGTGCGCTGGTCCGCCGGGATCTCGCGGCTTTTCGGGTGGAAAAGGATGGTGAATACCCCTTGTGCATCCACATTCCCGATCAGCGTATACGCGTCTTCCCCGGCGATCCGCATATTGAAATGATACCGCCGCTCCCCGTTGATCAGGCTGGGTTCCACCGCCAGCACGATATGATCATCGCGCAGTCCTGTCTTGAAAATGAAGCCCGCCTTCTCCTGGACAATCCGCGCATCGTTCAGCGCCGCTATCCAGGGGGAAACCGCCTGCGGCCCGCCGGACTTCCCGTTGAACGTCACTTTCTGGATTTCATTCGCCATGCGCCGGAGTCTATCCCGTTTGCCAGCCCGCGCAACTCAAAATTGCACAATAAGGGTTGCATCCGGTCCGGCGCCTCGTACAATGACGAGCCAAAGGAGGAACCGCATCATGGCAGCAGCAATATCCAGGCACGACCATATCATCATGGCCATTCACGTTACCGACCGGGTCAAGCAGGCATCGCGGGTGCAGGACATCCTGACCCAATACGGCGGCAGCATCAAGACCCGCATCGGTCTTCATGAAGCCAGCGAGAGCAAAGCCTCGTCCAACGGGATGATCCTGATTGAGTTTGTCGGCACATCCCGCCGCGGCGAAAACATGCTGGCGGGCCTCAATGGCATTGCCGGGGTCGAGGCCAAAAGCCTCGTTTTCCAGCATACCTGACGCCCCGCCAGCCCGGCGTCATGGTCCGGTGATATCATCGGCGGTGGCCGCTTTATGGTCGGGTCCGGATGATCGCACCTCCGGACCTTCCGGCGTGAGCGTGTATTGGTAGGGAGTTCGCCAGGGATCCGGTCGAACCACGTTCACGTAGTTGCGCTTCCAGCCGGGAA
>CAZGBW010000038.1:0-6935 GCA_964523995.1 uncultured Victivallales bacterium
GCAGAGGGCGACCAGTTTCGCATCCGTTCGCGGTTGAATGGCCTTGCCGAAACAAGCTATCCCCCGGCTGCCAGCCCCGACAATACCCACTCTCGTCATCGGTCCACTCATCGCACGCTCTCCCTATACGAAAAAACGCGTGCCGGGAAACCCGGCACGCGTTCTCGATAACCCCTCGAACGGAAGTCTAAACAACCGCTTTTTCACCGGCAGACACTTCAACACGCTTCCCGACCCACTCCAAAAGCGCCATTTCCGATCCGTCACTACTGCGCCGCCCCAGCTTCAAGACCCTGGTATAACCGCCAGCACGCCCTTCGCAAATCGGCACGATATCCGCGAACAATGTATCCACAGCATCCTTCTGCCGGAGCAGCGATATCGCCCTGCGCCGCGCGCTCAGCGTACCAAGCCGCGCCATGGTCACCATTTTTTCGGCCTCAGAACGGGCGATCTTCGCCTTCTGCACCGTCGTCGTAATACGGCGTTCCTTAATCAGATTGCACACCAGCCCAGCCACAAGCGCCTTGCGATGTGATGAACTCCGGCCCAATTTCTTTCTTACTGCGCGATGCCGCATAGCGAGCCCCCCCCTCTAAATTATTTCTTCAACAAATCAGAATCAATAGAGACCCCGAGACCAAGCCCGAGCTCTTCCAGTTTCGCTTTGATCTCATTCAGCGATTTCTTCCCGAAATTGCGGTACTTCAGCATATCCGCCTCGGTTTTCATCGCCAAGTCACCCACGGTCGTGATGTTCGCATTGTTCAGGCAATTCGCGGCACGCACACTGAGTTCAATCTCGTTCACACTCATATTGAGCTTGCGACGCAGCTCCTCCCGCTGCGAATTATCCTCCTTGGCATTTTCCTCAAACTCGACAACCTGACGGTCATCGTTCACGAAAACGTCCAGGTGATGACTCAAGATGGCAGCCGAAAGCTTCAACGCCGCATCTGGCGAGACCCGCCCATCCGTCCAGATATCCAGCACGAGCTTGTCATAATCCGTCCGCTGGCCAACTCGCGTATTCCCCGTTGTGAAATTCACCCGGCGAACCGGCGAAAACGCAGCATCAATTGGAATCCGGCCAATCTCCTGCTGCGGCACCTTATCCCATTCAGCCGGACGATATCCGCGCCCCACCTCAAGCTCAATCGTCATCTTCAGCGTGATCGCATCGGACACCGTTGCAATATGCAGATCCGGATTCAACACCTCACCGTAATCGCCAAGATCCAGTGAACCCGCCTTCATTTCGCCGGGCCCCTTGAAACTGATTTGCAACGTCCGCGGCTCACGAACCTCGGTCTTTATAAGAACCTGCTTGAGGTTCAGTATAATGTCCGTCACATCCTCGAGAATGCCCTCGATCGCGCAAAACTCATGATTGGCACCTTCAATCCGGACGGCGGTAATGGCTGCTCCCTCGATAGAAGACAGCAACACCCGGCGCAATGAATTGCCGATCGTCCGTCCATAACCGATCTCAAACGGCTCCGCCGTGAACTGAGCATAAAGGGCCGTTGCCGTCTTTTCGTCTTTCACGACCCGTGTGGGCTTCTCAAACCTGCTTACTCTAATGGGCATCGCTAATATCCTCTTGATTGTCACACCTTCAGGCGGACTGTTCTGCGTTGACGCTAAACCAAAACACTTCTTCCGAAGCCCGTTTACACACGGCGGCGTTTGCGCGCCCGGCACCCGTTGTGCGCGACTGGCGTCACATCCTGGATGACCGACACGCTCAGCCCCGCAGACTGAAGCCCGCGAACAGCGGACTCACGACCCGCACCGGCCCCCTGTAGCCGCACCTCCACCTCATGCATCCCTTTCGCGGCCGCCGCACGGCCCGCTTCCTGCGCGACCATGGTTGCCGCAAAGGCCGTGCTCTTGCGAGATCCTTTGAATCCGGCACGCCCCGAACTGCTCCACGAGATCACTCCGCCCTTCGGATCGGTAATCGCCACCTGCGTGTTGTTGAAGCTCGCCTTCACATGCGCAATCCCCGTCGGAATGCTGCGCCCGCCACGAATCTTCTTGCGCACCACCGGCAACTCCCCTTCGGCAGCCACACCTGCCCCGAGAACATCCGCCGCCGTACTCTCCACCGCCTTCAACTCAGCCGATGCATCCTCCGCACCGTCCGCATCCTGCTTTTTACCCGTATTTCCGGCCATACCATATCTCCTTACCAGAACCAAACCCCGTCAGGGCCGCCCGTCAGCCTATCCGTTATTACTTCTTCGCGGCAGACCGCGCCTCTTTCCCTCTCACAGCCCCAACCGTTCGCCGCGGCCCCTTGCGTGTCCGTGCGTTTGTACTGGTCCGCTGCCCGCGCACCGGAAGCCCCCGGCGGTGCCTCAAACCACGATAGCTGCCAACGCTGATCAGCCGCCGAATGTTCGATGTCACCTCGCGCCGAAGATCACCCTCTACACGATAGCCGCCATTCTGGATCACATCGATCAGCGCACGCAGTTCGTCCGAAGTCAGATCATCCGCCTTCTTCGCGGGATCCAGCCCCGCCTTCGCGAGAATCTCAATCGATTTCGACGGTCCAATTCCGTAAATGTAGCGCAGCGCATACTCAATCCGCTTGCGGCCCGGTATATCCACACCCAGTACTCTCGGCATTCCGACTCTCCTTAACGATTTCACTTTCCGCCCGGCAACAACGCCAGCCCGGATGCCCGCCTCTCAGGCTTACTCCAAAACTACCCTTGCCGCTGCTTATGCCGCGGATTCGTGCAGATCACCCGCACAACCCCTTTGCGCCGAACAACTCGGCACTGTTCACACATCCGCCTTACTGAAGTCCTGACTTTCATCTCATCCCCTCAAAAAATTAAAAAGCCCCTCAATCTACATGCCCATGAACGATAAGTCCACAAAAAACTACATCGTCAGGATCTCCGCCCCATCCTTGCCGATGGCCACCGTATGCTCGACATGTGCAGACGGCATGCCATCCCGCGTCAGAACCGTCCACCCGTCACTCATCACCCGCACCGCCGCCTTGCCCATATTAACCATCGGTTCAATCGCCAGCGTCATTCCCTCCCGAAGCAACAGTCCCTTTCCAGGTCGGCCGTAGTTTGGAATCTGGGGATCCTCGTGCAAAGAACGCCCAATCCCATGCCCTACAAAATCACGAACCACGGTAAACCCTTCGTCCTCAACGGCTTTCTGAATCGAATGCGATATGTCGGACAGGTGATTCCCGCACCGCGCACTCTCAATGCCCCTTTTCAACGCCAATCCTGCTGTTCGAACCAGCCGGACCCTGTCCGAATCCGTCACGCCGACCATGACCGTGGTCGCCGTATCCCCGAAAAAACCGTCTATAAGAACTCCAATATCCAAACTGACAATATCGCCAAGCTCAACGCGCCGCGGCCCCGGAATCCCATGCACCACTTCCTCGTTGAGCGATACACAAATAGTCCCCGGAAATCCGCGATAACCTAAAAAGGCGCAAACGCCTCCCGCCTGATGAATCAGCTCCCCTGCGTAATCCCCGATTTCCCTTGTCGTCACCCCAGGCCGTATCCACTCTGAAACCTGATCACGCACCCGGGCGGCCACGCCGCAGCTAACCCTCATCCTCTTCAGATCATCGCTGCTCTTGATCACCACCATATACGGGACCCCGCTTCCATCGGCCGCGATTGTCAGCCGAGCCGCCCACGGATCCGCCCCTTCTTCAGAAATCCGTCATAGTTGTGCATCACCAGATGCGACTCAATCTGCCGCACCGTGTCCAGCGTCACGCCGACAATAATCAACAGGCTCGTGCCCCCAAGAAATTGGGCCACCATCGGCGGAACTTCGAAATATTGGGAAAGAACGGTAGGAAGCACGGCGATCACCGTCAGGAACATCGCGCCAACAAGAGTCAGCCTCGTCATCGTCATATCCAGGAATTCCGCCGTCGGCCGGCCCGGACGAATCCCCGGAATATATCCTCCACTCTTCTTCAGATCATCCGCGATCTGCAGGGGGTTGAACTGCGTGGCCACCCAGAAGTACGAGAAGAACAGGATCATCGCCGAGAAAACAACCAGATACAGGGGAGAACCCATCTGCAACATCGCCCCGATCGTGCGTGTCTGCGGAATCTTCATCAATATCGCCGCCGGGAACACCAGGATCGCCGACGCGAAAATGATCGGCATCACCCCCGAATAATTGATCCGTAGCGGCATATACGTGTTCTGACCGCCATACACCTTGTTCCCGACAACGCGCCGCGTGGTATGAATCGGTATTTTCCGTAACGCCTCCGTCAAAAGGATCGTGCAGGCGGTAACCCCGAATACCATCGCCAGCAGCCAGACCAAGTGAAACGGACCGAACAACGCCTCGCCACCGACCCGGGTGAACAGATTGACCGCAGCCGCTACCGCCGCAGGAAGCTCGCTGATGATATTGATCGTGATAACCACGGAGATCCCATTGCCAATACCACGCTCGGTCATTTGCTCACCAAGCCACATCATGAGCATGGTTCCCGTGGTCGTCGTCAGCACTGTGAGCATCCGGAAACCCCAGCCGCGCAGCTCTGGCGACACAATCTGATCACCTCCGGGCACACCGCCAAATCCCCGCTCCAGCGTGAGCGCCAGCAGAAACCCCTGAACCAGGCAAATCACCAGCGTCAGATAGCGGGTGTATTGCGTTAGTTTAGCCCGCCCCGTATCGCCCTCGCGGGCCAAGCGCTCCAATTGCGGAATAACAGCCGTCATCAGCTGAATGATAATGGAGGCGCTGATGTAAGGCATGATTCCCAGGGCCCCTACAGCACAGCGCCCAAGGGCACCACCACTGAACAGGTTAATCATCCCCATGACCCCACCCGCCGCCTGCTCGGCAATGCTGTCAATGACCATCTGCAACGCGGCGGCATTAACGCCCGGTGACGGAACCAGCGCAATCAGCCGACAGACAAAAATCAGTCCCAGCGTGAACAAAATGCGCTGCCGCAGTTCCGGAATCTTAAACGCGTTAATGATCGCTTTTACCATGGGAGCTACACCACCTCACAAACACCGCCGGCCGCCTCGATTTTCGTCTTTGCGCTCTCACTGAACGCATTCGCTCTCACCGTCAGCTTCTTGGTAATCTCACCGCGCCCAAGAATCTTGACGCCGTCAGAACCGCCGTTTGCAAGACCCGCCTTGCGAAACTCCTCCGGCCCTACCGTCGCCCCATCCTCAAAACGCGCTAGATTCATCAGGTTGACGCCGATGTACACCGTCCGAGTGGGATTCTTGAAGCCCCGCTTCGGTAACCGCCGGATCAGCGGCATCTGCCCCCCCTCGAAGGCCAGCTTGTGCTTATGCCCCTTGCGGGCCATCTGTCCCTTATGCCCCTTGCCGCTCGTCTTCCCCTTGCCGGACGCCATGCCACGGCCCAGCCGCTTGCGGCGATGACGGGCTCCCGGCGTGTTTGTCAGTGAATGCAAATCCATATTCAATTCCTCCCTTAAACGGGAAACCCCTTAACGCGCCAGACCGCGCACTTTCGCAATTTCATCCCTGGACCGCAACTGGTCCAGCGCATCAATCGTCGCCTTCACCACATTGACCTTGTTGTTGCTTCCAAGGGATTTGGCAAGAATGTCGCGATACCCCGCCACCTCGAGAACCGCCCTGGCCCCGCCCCCGGCAATAACACCGGTTCCCGGTGCCGCCGGACGAAGCAATACCCGTCCCCCGTCAAACACCCCGATCACCTCGTGCGGGATGGTCTTCTCGCGCATCGTCACCGAAAACATCGCCTTGCGGGCAATCTCACCCCCCTTGGTGATGGCATCCGCAACCTCATTCGCTTTTCCAAACCCGTATCCGATCCGGCCATCCTTGTCGCCAACCACCACAATCGCACTGAAACTGAAACGACGACCCCCCTTTACCACCTTGGAACACCGGTTGACAAACACCACGCGCTCCTCCAGCGCCGACTGAGCACCATCTTTGAAATCCGCCTTGCTCACTTCGCCTCCTTCACGTTCGCCAACCCCGCTTCCAGAACCCCGTCAACAATCGCCTTCACCCGACCGTGGAACCGGAACCCGCCGCGATCCACCACGAAGCTGGCAAGCCCCTTTGCCTTTGCTGCCGCGCCAAGCTGGCAACCGAGTGCTTTCGCGGTTTCCACACACGGATTCCTGTCCTGTCCTCCGCTGGCGGAAGCCAGCGTCACCCCGGCCTCATCATCAATCATCTGCGCATACATATGCCGGTTCGAGATCATCACCGCCAGACGCGGACACGCCGCGCTGCCGCTGATCTTCGCACGGACCCGCGTATGCCGACGTGCCCGTAAATCCTTCCGAGTCTTCACTTTCATGCTCAGTCCTTACCCTTGTCTCTAGGAAACTGTCTTGCCAACCTTGCGACGCACCCGCTCGCCTTTATACTGCACCCCTTTACCCTTGTAAGGCTCGGCCGGATAAAACGACCGGATGCGCGACGCGACTTCACCAACTTGCTGTTTATCGACACCGGTCACCGTCAACGACGTGTTGTTGCTCACCGTTACCGTCACAGTGTCCGGAACCCGGTACTCCACCGGCGAGGCAAACCCGAGCGAAAGACTCAGCGTCTTTCCGTTCAGCACCGCCCGGAAGCCGACGCCGTTGATCTCCAGCTCTTTCGTATACCCCGAAAGAACCCCTTTGATCATATTCGCCACCAAACTGCGCGCCAAGCCATGAAACGCCTTCTGCGTATCATCTTCCCGGCAGAACTTCAGCAGCCCGCTCTCCTGGGACACACGGATCCCCCGCGGCAGCGACAGGGACAAACGCCCCTTCGGTCCGACAACCTGCAACCCCGTGCCTTCAATGACAACCGAAACCCCACCGGGCACCTCAATCGGCTTCTCTCCAATTCTCGACATGACTTATCCCCCGAAATCACCAGACCGTG
>CAZGBW010000038.1:7035-13057 GCA_964523995.1 uncultured Victivallales bacterium
ATCGGCTTCTCTCCAATTCTCGACATGACTTATCCCCCGAAATCACCAGACCGTGCAGAGTATCTCTCCACCCGTGTGCTTTGCTCTTGCCTCTTTATCGGACATCACCCCCGCCGACGTACTCAGAATCGCTATCCCCAGCCCGCCAAGCACCCGCGGCAGATCATCCACCCCGCAGTACCGGCGAAGACCGGACTTGCTGATGCGCTTCAATCCACGAATCGAAGGCTCCAGGCCCTCGCCATAACGCAGATGCACCGTCAGCGTCTTCTTCCCATCCCCCGCAAGCTGGAAGTCCCGAATGTACCCCTCCGCTTTCATCACCCGGGCAATCTCCGCCTTCAGCGCCGACCCCGGCATGACCACACTCTGCGCGCCCGTCGCCACCGCATTACGAATGCGTGTCAACATGTCCGACAATGGATCCCCAATCATATCCGCTCCTCGCTACCAGCTGGCCTTGATCACGCCGGGAATCTGCCCCGTCGAGGCAAGCTCCCGAAAACAGATTCGGCAAAGATGAAACTTCCGCATGTACGACCGCCGCCGACCACAGCGCTGACAGCGATGATACCCGCGCGACTTGAATTTGGGCTCCCGGCCCGCCTTGACTATTAATGATGTCTTTGCCAATGCTCTTCCTCCGTTACTATGACGCGAACGGCATTCCCAGCAACGAGAGCAGCTCCCGCGCCTCGCCATCGGTCTTTGCCGTTGTAACAATCGTAATGTTCATTCCCTGCACCGCCCCACTGTGGTTCGGATCTATCTCAGGGAAAATCGCCTGCTCCTTCAATCCCAGGGTGTAGCTGCCCCGACCGTCAAACCCGCGCTTCGCCACCCCGCGGAAGTCACGAATACGCGGCAATGCAACGTTAACCAGCCGGTCCATGAAATCATACATCCGGTCCTGCCGTAGCGTCACCTTCGCCCCGATGCTCATGCCCTCGCGCAGCTTGAAATTGGAAATGCTCTTGCGCGCCTTTGTCACAACCGGCTTCTGGCCCGTGATCGCCGCCAGATCCTGCGTGACGGTCTTGACCTTGTCCTTGTCGGCACAGCCCATGCCCATGTTGACCACAACCTTGCTTAACCGGGGCACCATCATCAGATTGCTCAACCCGAGCTTCACCTTCAGCGCCGGCGCAATCTCTTTCTTGTATCGTTCTTTCATCGTCGCCATATCACCCTCAATCCTCAGTCAAATACGTGGCTGCCCGCCTTGCTTTTACGTACACGCTTCTCACCGTCAACAACCCTGTTGACGCGCACACCCTTCTTGACGACCGGGTCGTACGGCATCAGGTTCGACAGCGCGATCGCCGCCTCGCGATCCACCAATCCCCCCTGCGGATTCTTCGCGGACTTCTTGATCGTGCAGCGATGCCGGACATTCAAGCCCTCCACAAAAGCGCGACCTTTCTCGCGGTCCACCCGCAACACCCGCCCCGTTTTGCCCGCGTCCGCGCCCGTAATGGCCACGACCTCGTCATTTTTCTTGATCCTGCAGATACTCACTTGCCCCCTCACCCGCCATTACGCCTAAAGAACCTCCGGCGCCAGCGATACCACTTTCATATAGTTCTTCTCGCGCAACTCGCGGGCCACCGGCCCGAAAATCCGCGACCCGATCGGATTCTTGTTCGCGTCTATCAATACCACCGCATTGCTGTCAAAACGCATCACGCTGCCGTCCTTGCGTTTGATCGGATGCTTCGTCCGTACAACCAACGCCGTGCAGACCTGCCCCTTCTTCACCGTTCCGTTCGGCTGCGCCTCCTGGACGGCAACCTTGATAATGTCGCCGACATACGCATAACGCTTCCGCTGACCAATGATCCGGAAGCAGCGTGCGCTGCGCGCCCCGGTATTATCCGCCACCACAAGATTCGTTTCTTCCTGTATCATGACCCATCCCCCGGAAAACGCCCTTAGACGCTCTTCTCTGTTACACTCGTCAGGCGCCAGCGCTTCATACGACTAAGCGGACGCGATTCCACAATCACCACCTTGTCACCGACACCCGCCTCGTTTTTCTCATCGTGAGCGTGAAACTTGCTCTTCTGCCGCACAATCTTGCCGTAATCCGTGTGCGCTTTGCGCGTCTCCGTCTGCACGACCACTGTCTTGTCGCCGCTGCGACTCACGACCACACCGCTCATGGTCTTGCGGTTTCCGCGAGGCCTGCTCTTCAGTTCATCCATGGCGCTTTTCACCTTCCCGTTCCTGCTCTCTCATCACTGTTTTAATCCGCGCAATCGTCCGGCGCAGCGCCCTGACCTTAAGCGGATTATCCGCCTTGTCCGCCACATCCTTGCGGACATTCAGCATGAACAGCTCCTGCCGCTTCTCTTCATACGCCTCGCGCAGTTCTTCAGCACTGCGATCTCTTAGTTCGGCTGCTTTCATCGTTGACTACTCTACCCTTGACATCCGTTAATCAATTCTCGCCCCGGCGCACAAGCCGCGTCCGCAGACCAAGCTTGGCGTCCGCCAGCCGCAATGCACCCACGGCAACGTCCTCCGGCACCCCGGCAATCTCAAACAATATCCGACCCGGCCTGATGACCGAGACCCAGAACTCAACATTCCCCTTGCCCTTGCCCATTCGCACTTCAATCGGCTTCTTCGTCACCGGCTTGTCCGGAAACACCCGAATCCAGAGCTTCCCCTTGCGCTTCATATGACGATTGATCGCGACACGGCAAGCCTCGATCTGGGTTGCCTTCAGCCACCCCCGGCTCATGCATTTCAACCCGTATTCCCCGAAAGCAACCGTGTTGCCGGCCTTCGAAAAGCCGCTCCGGTTTCCTTTCTGCACCTTGCGGTGCTTCGTCCTTTTAGGCATAAGTGGCATTGCGCACAGCTCCTCTCTTCCCCTTCTCGGCCTCTTCGGGTTTCTTGCAAACCCATACCTTGATCCCGATCCGCCCGGCCGTCGTCGCCGCCTCCGCAAATCCGTAATCAATGTTCGCCCGCAGCGTATGCAGGGGGATTTTCCCCTCCTTGTACCATTCCACACGAGCCAGCTCGCTGCCGCCCAGGCGCCCGGCCGCACGGATCTTGACACCCTCCGCACCCAGATCCATGGCCATCTTGATCGCCCGTTTCATTGCCCTGCGGAAAGAGACCCGCCGCTCCATCTGTAGACCGATGTTCTCCGCAATAAGCTGCGCGTTGCAGTCCGGATCGCGAATCTCCTGGATCTCGATGTAAATCTCCTTGCCCGTCATCTTCGCGATCTGCAACCGGACCTTCTCCAGCTCCTGCCCCTTGCGCCCGATCACAATCCCCGGACGTGCCGTATGGATGCTGATCCGCACCCGGTTCGCATAACGCTCGATGTCCACCCGAGCCACAGAGGCGCTCTCCAGGCGCTTCTTGACGATATCCCGTATCGCAAGATCCTCGTTCAGCAGATCGCCGAACCCCTTCTTGCCGCAGAACCAGCGTGACCGCCAGTCCTTCGTCACGGTCACCCTGAATCCTATTGGATTAATTTTTTGTCCCAAAACTCAATCCTCCTCAAGCCGCAGCGCCAAAAGCCCGCATTGTTACCGAATCATTTCCCGTCCGTCAAAACAATCTTGACATGACACATCTTTCTCTCAATCCGCCTGACCATCCCGCGCGCCCGCGGCCAGAACCGTTTCGTGCGCGGCCCTTCATCAATCACCGCCTGCTTCACATGCAGATCATCCGCCGAAAGGTCCGCATTGTTCTCCGCATTCGCGATCGCCGACTTGAGCGCCTTGCCTATCTCGACAGCCGCCTTGCGCTCGCCAACCGTCGTCACACGCAGCGCCTCCGCCACCCGCATCCCCGTCAGCCGTCGCGTCAGATCGCGCGCCTTCGATGGCGACATCTTCACAAACTTACTGATTGCTTGTACTTCCATGCTCTTACGCCCCGCCTCTCCGCCCCTACTTAAGGGTGACCGTCTTATCCGTATGAGAACCATGACGCCGGAACGTCCGCGTCGGCGCAAACTCGCCAAGACGATGCCCCACCATGTTCTCCGTTATAAACACCGATATGTGCTGCTTGCCGTTGTGGATTCCCATCGTATGACCGACAAACTCCGGCAGGATCATCGACCGCCGAGACCACGTCTTCATCGGACGGCGATCCCCCGCCCTATTCATCCGTTCAATCTTACTCATCAGCTTCGGGTCCACATAAGGACCCTTCTTAATGGAGCGCGCCATAGTCTATTTTCTCCGCTTAACAATGAACTTGTTAGAGGGTTTACGCCGACCCCTCGTCTTGCCGCCCTTCGCCAACTGGCCCCAAGGCGATACCGGATGCCCACCGCCCGACGTGCGACCCTCGCCACCACCCATCGGATGATCCACTGGATTCATCGCCACACCACGAACCGTAGGACGAATTCCACGCCAGCGCTTGCGCCCCGCTTTGCCCATGCTTTCCCCGTCGTGCTCCGCGTTGCCAACCTGGCCGACTGTCGCCATGCAGTTCACATTCACCATCCGGATCTCACCGCTCGGCAACTTGAGCTGCGCATAGCGGCCCTCGCGAGACATCAGCTGCGCACTGCCACCCGCGCTGCGGCAGACCTTCCCGCCTCGGCCCGGCTCCAGCTCGATATTATGGATGAACATGCCCAGCGGAACCTTCTCCAGCGGCAACGCATTGCCCACCGTTGGCTCCGCACTGTTACCGGACACGACCTGGTCACCGACCTTCAACTTGGCCGGAGCCAGAATGTAACGCTTCTCGCCGTCCACATAATGGAGCAGCGCTATGTTCGCCGTGCGCCCCGGATCGTACTCGATCGCCGCCACCTTCGCCGGAATCCCCGCCTTGTCCCGCTTGAAATCCAGGATACGAAGCTTCCGCTTGTGACCACCACCACGATGCCGGACCGTGATCCTGCCAGACGAATTCCGTCCCGCCTGCTGCTTTGCAGCCCGAACCAGAGACCGCTCCGGCTTTGTCCTGGTGACCTCGTCGAATCCCGATACGATCGTAAACCGCATGCTCGGCGTCGTCGGATTGTATTTCTTAAGTGCCATGGCTCCTCATTCCCTGTCGCTGCGTCTATCGCACTATGCCAAATCAATTTTGTTATCTGCCGCCAGCGTAACGACCGCCCGCTTCCAATCCGGACGCTTGCCGAACTTCGCGGTCCGCTGACGCTTCTTTTTTCCTTCGTAATTCATCGTGTTGACCTTCGTCACGCTGACGTCAAACAACGCCTCCACGGCACGCTTGATCTCCACCTTGTTTGAATCCGAAGCCACCTCGAAAAGGTACTTCCGAGCCTCCCCGAGAAGCGCCCCCTTTTCGGTCACTTGCATCTTCTTTATGATCGTCCGTGAATCTTTCATCACCCCGCCTTACTTCGCTAAACGCGCCATAAGCTGTTCCAAGCCGGCACCATTCACCAGTACCACCGGATAACGCAGCAATTGATAAACATTGACATCGGCAGCCTGGGTCAATTCCACCAGCGGCACATTCCGAGCCGCCAACGCCAAGTCCCGAGCCACCGTGTCCACCACCACCAGAGCCGGACCGAAAACACCCTGAGCCTCCAGAAGCGCCCGGAACGCCTTTGTCTTCGGCCCCTCCGTCATGATCGGTTCAACGACCCGAAGCGCCCCTGAACTCAACTTCTCGCTCAGCGCCCGGCGAAAGGCAAGCTTCGAGACCTTCCGGTTCACCTTCACACTGTAATCTCGTGGCTTCGGACCAAAAGCCGTGCCACCACCACGCCAGACCGGCGACTGCCTGTAGCCAGCACGGGCCCGCCCGGTACCCTTCTGCTTCCAAGGCTTTGCCCCGGTACCCGCCACTTCACCCTTCTCCAGCGTGGACGCCGTCCCGGCGCGACGCCCGTTCGTCAAGGCCACCACGGCATCATGCACCGCTTGCGACCCCTTCTCCATCTCCAGCAGCGCCTCAGGGATGTCAACGTCTCCCGTCACAACGCCGGCCGCATTATATTTCTTTACCGTACTCATGCCGCCCCTGCCTTCTTCAACGCCTTATTCACAAT
>CAZGBW010000039.1:0-7775 GCA_964523995.1 uncultured Victivallales bacterium
CAGTTGGATTAAGTGTAACCGACTAAGAGGGGAGACTAAGATTTGCGACTAAGTGTTCTGTTTTCCTGATTCAACTGCTCCCTATAGGTTAATCCGTTCGGATGTTGAAATAGTGTTTGCCTTCTCCGTCAATCCGATCTACTATTTAGATCACATTTTCGGGGAGGCCTATGAAGACTGCATACACGACATGTCGAAACTCGGTGGAGGACCAGATGAAGCACGATCCGGCGGTTATGCCGCGCCCATTTCCGAAATACCTGGAGGCCGAACACGGTATCGTCTGCCGCCTGCCGACAAGCGAGCGGTTCAGCTACTTCGGCTGGCCGACCGTGGAGCGCCTGGATGACGGCATGCTGATCGTGGGCAGTTCCGGCCTGCGCTCCTACCATGTCTGTCCCTTCGGCAAGACGGTGCTCAACGTCAGCAGGGACAACGGCAAGACCTGGTCGGAACCGCGCGTGATCCAGAAATCGCTGATCGACGACCGCGACGTGGGCCTTGTTAATCTGGGCGGAAATCGTGTGCTGGCCACCTGGTTCCGGCACGATACCCGTACCATGGTCAGGGAGAGTTGGATTCCCGAGGGGGAGCGGACGACGTGGGACGCGACCTTCGCGACCTGGACCGATGCAAAGGTGAACGAGTTGCTCGGTTCCTGGACCATGCTTAGCGAAGATGGCGGGGCGACATGGGGAGCGCCGATCCGGGCGCCGGTAAGCGCGCCGCATGGTCCGATCCGCCTGCGGGACGGACGGTTACTGTACCTCGGACGGCCCATGGGGGCGGGGGTGGACCCGATCAAGGAGACGACGGAGGCCTGGCAGTCCGCCGACAGCGGCAGGACCTGGCAACTTCTGGGCAAGGTACCCGCCGCCCAGGGCGCGCGGATCGTCAACAACGAGGAGCCCCACGTGCTGGAACTACCGGATGGGCGCCTGATCGGGATGATCCGCTTCGAGAAGTGTGGGTCCGATGATCCCGCCCTGGCGGCCGGGCACGTGCACTTCAGAATGTATCAGACCGATTCGTCCGACGGCGGCCGGACGTGGAGTGAGCCACGCAGCCTCGGTTTCCACGGCAGCCCGCCGCACCTGCTACGGCACGCTTCGGGCTTACTGGTGCTGACCTACGGCTACCGTCAGAAGCCGTACGGCCAGCGCGTGGCCTTCAGCCGTGACGACGGCCGGACGTGGGAGCACGACTGGGTCATCCGCGACGACGCTCCGGAAGGGGATCTCGGTTATCCCTCGACGGTCGAACTCGGCGACGGCAGCCTGTTCAGCGTCTATTACCAGAAGGTTGCGAAGGGCGAGAAGTGCTCGCTGTTGTGGTCGCGGTGGAACCTGCCGGCAGGAAGGCGATGATGGTAAATGGACATGAGTCCAGGAGTAAGCAGAGGATAAGCAAATGAGGACACGCAGGGAGAAGCGATCAGGATCGGCTGCACTGGGTATGGCGATGGCGGCCTTTCTTTCGCTCGGACTGTCAGCCCGGGCGGCCGAGACGCCGTATTGGCTGGAGGCCATGAAGAAGCTCAATGAGGGGTTCGACGGCAATCCCGGCTACGTGGCCCAGTTTGGCGATTCCATCACCTACTCCATGTCGTTCTGGACACCGGTCGGGTGGATGAATCCGGACAGTTTCCTGCAGGGGGACGACGGCCTCCCGAAGAGGCCGGAGCGCCGTTGGCGTGACACGATCAAGGGCACCAACGCCAAGGAACCCGAAAACGGCAATTACTCGGGGTGGCGGGTGGAGAATCTGCTGGAAGCCGTGCCGGCCGTGCTCAAGCGGGAGAACCCGGAGGCGGCCATCATCATGATCGGCACGAACGACACCGGCCCGGAAGGCCCGCCCGCCAGTTACGGCCCGAACCTCGAGAAGTTGCTCGCCCTGATCCTGGATGCGCACTGCATCCCGATCCTGAACACCATCCCGCCCCGCCGCGGGCGTATGCAAGGCGTGGAAAAGACCAACACCATCATACGCGATCTCGCGAAGAAACTGAACGTTCCATTGGTGGATTATTACGCCGAGATCCTGAAGCGCCAACCGGGCGACTCCTGGGATGGAACGCTGATCAGCAAGGACGGAGTCCACCCCACGGCGGGCAACCAGGCGGATTTCTCGGAAGAAAATCTCAAGGTCAACGGGTATGCCCTGCGCACCTGGGTGAACTTCCTGATGGTGCGCGAGGTCTACTTCCGGGTCATGAGCGCGCCCAAGCCGTTCACGGAACAGGTCGGCACGGTGGAACCGGTCCGGCGGGGGATTCGCTGCGACGTCACGGCCGACACCGAGGTGTCTCGGTACGCCGACGCGACCGACAACGAGCAGGTATGGAACTGGGGAGCGGCCGACCGGCTCAAGGGCAAGGGCTGGGAGGAATATATCCTGATGAAGTTCGACACCTCGAAGTGCAGGGGGATGGCCGTCAAACGCGCGACGCTGTACCTCACCCGCACGGAGCAGTGCGTGATCAATGTGGCAGGTGTCAGCACCATCAGCGCCGACTGGCGGGAGGGCACGGGCAAGGGCAGCCCGGGCAAACTGCCGCCGGAGAAGCAGGACCGGGACAGCCAAGGCGGCGCGACCTTCACGCACGCGGCCTATCCCGACTCGCTCTGGGCCGGGCCGGACAGCACGTTCAAGAGCGTGGTCTACGGCCACGGCGGCAGCCTCTGGCAGGCCGTTGGCACCGGTTGGGCGAAGGACGACAAAGGCCAGGCCTACTACTCCGTCGAACTGCCCCCCGAGATCGCCCAGGCGCTCCTCATTGACGGCGACGCCTACGGCCTCGCGGTCACCGACGAGAAGGGCCAGCGGGCGTTCCAATCCACCTACCGCCGCGTGCCGAACCCGAATCATCTTGTGAATTCCCGCGAGTCGGGCAAGCCGTGCTTTCTGGTGGTGGAGGGGGAAAAGGCGCTGGCGAAGGCGCCTGCGGCCGTGAGCGCGGCGGAAGTCAAACCGGGCGCGGAGGCAGGCGATGTGGAACTGTCGTGGGTGTGCCCCGCGGATGCCATGGGCAACAGGATCCAGGGGTATTGCGTCTATGTCTCAAGGGACAAACTGGAGGCGAAAAAACTGCCTGCCGCATTCCGCCTGCCGCGGGCGTTGACGTGGCGTCCCGGCAAACCGGGTGAGCGGCAGGTCTTCCCGATCGAGGGCCTGGCGCCGGGCGCGGACTATTCGTTCGCCGTGGTGGCGTATGACCGCTTCGGCAACGAATCGGCGCCGGCCCTCTTCAGCGGCAAGGCCCGCGAGAAACGCGCGTTCACCATGGTGTCCGTCGAGCCGGCCAGGGCCGATGGCGCCCCCCTGGCCAACGAGGCGATCCGCGTGTGGGCCTGCGCCTCGGGCGAGAAGATCAATCCCCAGACCGGCAACGCCATGAGCGAGGGCGGGTATGCGGTCGCCACGGCCGCCGGCGCGTATCGCAACGGTAACGAGGCGTGGGATGGCAAGCGCCAGTGCGTGACCCTTTTCGCGGGGCGGAACGACTTCGCCGGGTTCCAGCTTGCGGTCGAGAATCCCGGCGCCAAGCCGCTGGGCGGCGTCAAGGTGAGTGTCTCGGACCTGACCCGCGCCACGGCCTCCTCGGATATCGACCGGCTTGTGCTCTTGAGCGCGAAACAGGCGGACGCGTTCGTGGCCGCCATGGAGGCGCTGGAGAAAAAGGACGCCGACCTCGCCGCCAAGGTGTACGCGGCGATCAAGCGCTATAACGAACTGAAGGCCAAACAGCAGTCCGATCCGAGGGCCTTCGTGGACGAGATGAAGCAGGTTCGCGCGACGGACGAGGCCGAGTACCGGCGCTGGACCGGGTTGCTGAGCGGCGGCGCCAGCCAGGCGGGCGGGATTCCCGCCGGCAATGTCGAGATCTTCTGGGAGTGGAACCTCAAGGACAAGACCGGCGTCTGGTATCCCGATGCGCTGGTCCCGGACTCCGCGGAGTTCCTGGCGATTCCCAACGGGCGGAATGGCGTGGCGGGTCAGAAGGTACAGGCGTTCTACGTGGATGTCTGGGTGCCGCACCGGACGGAACCGGGCGTGTACCGCGGCGAGTTGCGCATCGAGCCGGCCGGCGCCCCGGACCTGGCGGTGCCGGTCGAGTTGACGGTCCTGAACTACGACCTGCCGGACGAGTTGAATTTCGTCTGCGAGATGAACGGCTATGCCTATCCGTCGGCGAAGGACTGGGAGGGCGCGCTCAACCTCCATCGGCTGGCCCACAGGAACCGGCTCAACGTCAACATCGTGCCGTATTCCCAGACGGCCACTTGGACGGTGCCGGAACTCGACATGGAGGTGCGCGGCAAGGGCAAGGACATGCGGATTGCCTCCTTCGAGCCGTTTGACCGCGCGTTCGGTCCGCTGCTGAGCGGCACGGCCTTTGCGAAGAATCCCCGCGCCGGCGTCCCCGTGGCGGCGTGCTACCTGAACGTCTACGAGAACTGGCCCTGCGCGCTGGCCGGCAACTTCACGTTCGACCAGCAGGCGATGCGCGCGGACATCCGGAACGATTTCAGCCAGGACTACAAGGAAGGGTTCCTGGCCGTGTGCCGGCAGATCGGTGAACACCTCCAGCGGAAGGGTTACACGCGGACCGCCTTCCAGGCCTTCCTGAACAACAAATACAAGTTCGCGCCGGAGCAGACGTTCTGGCTGCTGGACGAGCCGATGTTCCGTGACGACTTTCTCGCCCTGCGGTTCTTCGGCGACCTCGTTCGCGAGGGGTTCCGCGACGCGGCGCCGGTCACGGTCGACTTCCGCGCCGATTGCTCGCGGGTGGAGGAGGCGCGCGGCATGCTCGACCGCGTCGATACCATGGTCTTCTCGCAGTCCAACATCCGCGAGTACCCGACCATCTCGCGGGAGTTCATGCGGACCTATGAGGCGAAGAAGCCGGGCGAAGCGCGCAAGGCCTGGGAGTATGGCGGCGCGGGGCTGGTCAAGGACTCGCCCGTTTCCCTGCGCGGCTGGGTGCTGGAGTGCTGGCTCGACGGCCGTGACGGGCTCCTGCCCTGGCAGGCCATGGGCACGGACGCATCATGGGACAGCGCCGAGGCCGCGGATGACGGCAGTGTCTTCTATCCCGCGTTCGCCAGGTGGGAGTATAATGGCAGCTACGGATCGCTGAAGATGAAGGGCTTTCGGGACGGGCAGCAGGACGCCGAGTGCCTGATCCTGCTGGCGAAGAAACTCGGCGCCACGCGGGCGGAGATCCGCGACCTGATCCGGCCCTACGTGGAACTGAAGGGAAAGGTGACGGCGGCCGCCGGCAACCAACTCGCCCCGGATGCCGGCAGTATCTCCTACCGCGGCCTCACTCCCGACGCGATGGCCCGCCTGAGGAAGGCGATCGGGATGACACTGGCAGGAGGGAAGTAAGGGGAAGTGAAACGTGAAGACGTGAGACGTGATTATTAGGACGTCGAGCGTCAGGCGAAAGGGTTGAAAAGACATGGTTACGAATCCGATGTTGCGCAACGAGGGGATCTGCTATCACGGGCAGTGGGAGCCGATCTATTTCATGAAGCAGATCGGCCATAACGGCGAGAACATCGAGTCCCGCTACGCCTTCGAGTTCAGCGAGCCGTTTGTGGCGCATCTTGCCTCCATCGGGGTCAACCAGGTGTGGACCCGGTTCTTCAAGGGGTACGGCCTGGCGTTCGAGGACAGCGAGCAGCAGAAGATGCGCGGGCTCGTCGAGTGCTGCCATCGGCATGGCATCCGCGTTTTTGCCTACTGCACCTTCGGCACCCTGGCGCTCGACGCCCTGCTGTCGGAAGAACCCGGCGCCGCGGACTGGGTGGCCAAGCCCGACTTCTTCGCCCATGCCGCTTACTCCAACTACCAGTGTTTCCGCGCGCGGGTGGACTACACCAGCCAGGAGTGGCTGGCCTACATGCGGCGCGTCGTGGACAAGGCGCTCGACATGGGCGCCGACGGCATTCATTTCGATAACGCCGAGATGTCCATCGGGTTCGAGGCCTGCCGCTGTGAGCGGTGTACCCGCCTGTTCCGGGAGTACCTGGCGCAGCGGTACGGGACCCGGACGGCGGCCACCCGCCGCGCCGGCATGGCCCGCTACGGGACCAACCGGTTCGCGAACGCCGAGCCGCCGTGGTTCACGCTCGGCCAGCATCCGGTGAACCAGCGGAAAGTGATGGTGCCCCTCCAGCAGGACTGGGTGGAGTTCCGCTGCGAATGCTTCACGAGCGCCCTGCGCGGGCTGACGGACCATATTCGCTCGCGCGGGCGGCTGGTCGAGGCGAACCTGGGCAAGAACGAGAACGTCAACAACCCGTACTACCGCGGCCTTGACTACGAACGCGTGTTTCCCCTGGTGGATCTCGCCTTCCACGAGGACTTCGATCGTCCGGGGTTCAACCGGCACGGTTCCCCGGTCTGCGCCATTCGCTCCTTCAAGGTTGCCGACGCCTTCCGCCTGCCGCTGATGATGTATGCCCGAAGCCCGCTGGAACTGATGGAATCCTTTGCCCTCAATCCGGGCGCCTGCGGAGAGGCATGGCCGAACATGAGTCCGGAACGGCAGAAGCAGTTCGCCTTCATTCGTCGCTGGCGCCACTACAACACGAAGAGTACCTCCCTGGGCCGGGTGGCGGTTCTGCGGCATCGGCTCTCGCTCTCGTTCGACGGGTACTACGCCGCGCAGATGGCCAGCGACATCGAACAGATCCTGCAGGAGGATCACGTGCCGTTCGATATCCTGGCGGCCTCGCAACTCGACCGGTTGTCGAAGTACGCGCTGCTGATCATTCCCGGCATGCGCTGGATGCGCGACAGCGAAGGCGCGGCGATCGCGAAATGGGTCAAGGCGGGCGGGCGGCTGCTGCTGGTGGGCGAGGTTGGTATCCGCAACGAGTTCAACCAGGTGCGTAGCGCCGTCAAGACGATCCGCACGGTGGAAGATTTCCACCGCGCGGACGAGAGCCGTCCGATCTTCGCTTCGCTGGTCCGGCAGCCGTTTCACGCCGCGTTTTCGGTCAAGGCGGGCAAGGGGCACGTCGCCTTCATTCCCGCGCTGGAACACGTGGCGACCCCGGGGACGGACCAGAGCGACTGGCGGATCGAGCGGGATCACCTGAATGTGCCGCGCAACGCGGAGGCGGTGCGCGCGGTGTTGCACGAACTTCTGGAGGGGGAGGATCTTCTGCACGTCGAGGCGCCCAACCATGTTGTGGCCGAATTCCGGCGCCGCGAGGATACGGGGGAGGGTGTCCTGCACCTGCTGAACCTTGCCTGGGAGCGGCAGGAACCAACCAGGGCGAAGGTGGCCTTCCGGTGGCCGGGCGCGGTGAAGCATGTGACCGTCATGCGCTGGGAGGCGGACCGGCCGGTGGAACTGCCGGTACGACGGGAAGGCGATTTCCACGTGTGCGAGGTGGAGGGTATCCGGGAACATGCGATGCTGGTGATCCCGGCGGCGGGACGTCGGCAGCCGACCCGGAAACGCAAGTAGTGACTGGTGACTGTCCCCATACGGTCTAATATCTGGCGAAAAGGGGCGAGAGATTAAGGTGAAAGCGAAGTTAAGGGAGAATAATAGAATGTGCGCAGTAACGAAGAAAGTGTCGAGTCTTGTGATGGGTGTTCTGGCGATGGCGGCCGCTGTGCTGGCGGAGCAGGTGACGGATTTCAAGGCGGTCCACCGGGAGGGGCAGACCTTTCTGACCTGGAAGGAGGCGGATTCGCCAGCCGGGGAGGAGAGGCTCTCGGTTCCTCAGTATAGCGCCATGATGAAG
>CAZGBW010000039.1:7875-12884 GCA_964523995.1 uncultured Victivallales bacterium
GAAGAGCCCCAAGGTCCAGTACCGGGTCTATCGTTCCAACAAGCCCATCGCCACGGTGGCAGGTCTGACGCCGGTCGGCGAGACCGGTCCGCTTTCCTGTTGGAATGGCAACTATTTCGGCATCGGCGCTCCCAAGGAGACCGACCTCGTCGTGCGCTACATCATCGCCGAGGGCCAGCCGCCACTGGCGCCCGGCACGGGCCTCTATGTACACAACCCGCAGGGCAAAGGCGAACTGCGCGGTTATTACGCGGTCACAGTCGTGACCGACGGCAGGGAGGACGCGACGCTTGGGGCCGGAAACTCGCTCAAGGAACCTGTCGCCGAGAAACAGGGGCAGGGAGTCCCGGTGCTGCAGAACAGCGAGACGGTCAAGGGGTTCAATTGGGCGCAGGTTGAGGCTGAACTGCGGCACTACGTGCGCTGGGAGGCACCGCCGCACGCCAATCGCGAGAACCGGCCGAACGACATCCTGGTGGGAATCCCGAAGAACCTGCCCAAGCCCGCGCCAGTGGGGCTGCATCTGCACTGCTGGGGCGGCCACCCTTGGAACGGCTTCGGTTATTGGTGCAATGCGGAGAAAGGCGCGATCCTGATCGCCGCCAACCAGGTCCCCTATGATTGGTGGACCGGTTATCACGAACTGTTCGGCAAGGGGCCGCGGAGCAAGGAGGCCTGGGAGCAGGGCGTCGTGCATCCGTACACCCAGACGCGTCTCCTCTCGCTCCTGGATTGGGCGGCGACGAAGTGGGAGATCGATCGCGACCGGGTGTTCGTCGCTGGTATCTCCATGGGCGGATCCGGAGCCGCCATGCTGGCCATCCGCCACCCGGATAAGATCGCCTGGGCCCTCGGCCGGGTGGGCGTGCACGTCCCGCACCTGTCTCCGCGGTTCAAGGGCAGTTATGCCGAAGTGTATGGCGAGCCGGAGTGGGGTGTGAAGTTCGAGGACGGCACGCCGGTCTGGGACTATTTCAACGACGCCTGGTATCTTCGGAAATACCCCGCGCGCGAAACGCCGTTCATCACCTGGTCCAACGGCAAGAACGATGGCGATATCGGCTGGCCGCAGGCGGTGGAGTTCTACAAGGCCATGCAGGAGACGAAGCGGCCGCACATGTTCGTCTGGGGCCCGGGGGGCCACGGGCAGCGCGTCATGATGCCGAAGGATGGCGGCGAGCAGGTCCTGCCGATCGACATCCGCACCGACCAGTCGCTGCCGGCTTTCACCCGGTGCAGCCTGGATAATAACCCGGGCAATGGGGATCCCAACGATGGCGACAAGGCTGGCATGGTCAACTATTGGCTCTACTGGGAAACGACCAATATCGTGGACGAAAGCACCGCATGGGAGATGACGGTGGGGATGCTCGATCCCAGCGAGGCCAAAGGATGGCCGGCGGTCGCGGGGTTGCACGACAAGACGCCCAAGGACAGGTGCGCCGTGGACCTGACGCCGCGGCGACTGCAGAAGTTCCGCACGCCCAAGGGTGCGAAATTCGCCTACAGCGTCACCGACGTGAAGGCCGGCAAGAAATCGGCCGAGGGCGAAGCCGTCGCCGATGACAACGGTCTCCTGACCCTCGGGCAGATTCCTCTGGTCAAGGGACTGAACCGCGTGCGCATCGCGCCGATGAAATGAAAGGATCAGTGCAGATGGTTGACAAGATAAGTTTTAGCTGCGCCGTGCCTGTTATCAACCGCGCGTTTGCCATCGCGCTCCAGGACGTGCGCGACGTAACCCGGCCATTCAAAGGCGGTTTGCTGGAAGAACCGCGGCCTGTATTCATCTCCGGCGGATGGTACCGCCACCCCTGGACCAGGGATAACAGCTACAACACCTGGAGCAGCGGCGGGTTGTTGTTCCCGGAAGTGGCCCGCAACAGCCTGTTGAGCGTGGTGCAGCGGGAGGCCGGCGGCTTGTACATCACGGGCCAGTACTGGGATTGCATCGCCTGGGCCGCCGGGGCCTGGATGTACTGGCTCTATACCGGCGACCGGGACTTTCTCGACCTGGCCTACCCCGCGGTGATCAACACTCTTGGGCGGCTGGAAGATAACGAATGGAATTCCCGCACCGGCCTGTTCAGGGGCCAACCCAGTTACGCCGACGGCGTCTCCGCGTTCCCTTCGCCGCCGTATCGCATCGCCGGACACTCCAACGGGGCCGTGACTCACGCCACGGTGATGCGCCGGGACGAGAAGCGCGTCCACATGCAGGCGCTCTCCACCAATTGCCTGTACGTCAACGCCTATGCCGTGGCCGCGGAGATGGCCGTGCTCACGGGGAAACCGCCGCAGGAGAGCGCCTTGTTCCGCGAGAAAGCCGCGGCTCTGAAGAAGGCGATCAACCGCCGGCTGTGGCTCAAGAAAGAAGGACGCTATGCGTATTATCTGGACCGCGACGGGTTGGACGCCACGCAGGAGAGCCTGGGTCATGCGTTTGCGATTCTTTTCGGCGTGGCCGGCCCGAAACAAATCAAGGCCCTGTTTGCCAACCAGCACGTCACGCGCCACGGGGTGCCCTGCCTCTGGCCGGTGTACCCGGAATATGCCACTCCGGACCACATGACCTACGGACGCCACAGCGGGACGGTCTGGCCCATGCAGATGGGTTTCTGGGCGATGGCCGCCGCGAGAGAGCGCCGCCTGGACCTGTTCGCCGCCGAATGGTTCAGCCTGGCGGACCTGGCGGTGCGTGCCGGGAATTTCGCCGAGATCTTCCATCCGCTCACCGGCGAACCCTATGGCGGCTTGCAGGAGATCAGTGAAAAGCGGTTGTACAATCCGCTTACCGGCGAACCCTACGGCGAATTCCAGATCATCCGGGGCCGGCGTTTTTACCTGACCGCCTCCAAGCCGCAGACCACGTGGGGTGCCACCGGCTTCATGGGTATGGCCATTCACGGCCTGCTGGGCCTGCGTTTCTCGAATTCCGGCATCGCCTTCGAGCCGCTGGTGCCGGAGGGCCTGGGTCCTGTCAAGCTGGAAGGACTCCAGTACCGCGGCCGGCGCCTGTGCATCGAGGTCACGGGGCGTGGCAAGCGCATCAAACGTTTTGTGGTGAACGGGAAAGCGGCCCGCACACCCTTTATCCCGGCCAACAATAACAAGGACCTTTGCGTCAGCATCGATGTCCGGGAGTAATCCGCGAGTCGCTCGTGGAACCGATGAAGGAGTGTCAGATCGGGGACGGGGTCAGATAGTATGAAAAGCAAAACCTCCAAGATGGTGTAGAATAACATATCAGGTGACGGGCTTAATGGTGAGCCAGGTGTGACTTGTTTCTGAATACTCTATTTCCGGCGAAAAAGCTGTTGCGTTCGTTTCTAATAAGCAGTATATATAGTGCATATCGGAAATATTATGAACTGGACGGATTTCAGAAATCACTTGTTTGATCTTGGCTGCTTCGGCATCCATCAGGTTTATGCGTGGCGACCTGGCTTTGACCGGAATAACTTTGTCCGATGGACGCGGAAGGGATACCTGGTCCGCTTGCGGAAGGGGTTATACACCTTTCCGGAGTACCTGGACAAGCCGGACATGGCGGTCTTTTTTGCGGGAAAGATCTACAGTCCGTCATACATCAGCCTGCATTCAGCGCTTTCGTTTTACGGGATGATCCCTGAATCCGTTGTCCAGGTTACAAGCGTGACATCCCTGAAGACGGCCGTGTTCAAGAACCGCTTTGCCGAGTATTCGTATAAGAGTGTCCGGGATGAGCTCATGTTCGGCTATGCCCCGCGCCCGCTTGCGGATGGCCGCACGACGTCCTATGCCACCCGTGAAAAGGCGCTGCTGGATCTGCTCTATCTGTATCCTTTCTACAACACGGAGCACGAACTTGCCAATCTCCGGCTGGACGGGGATGTTCTGCATGAGGACTTGAAAAGGGCCGAATTGGAATCGTTGGCAGCACGATTTCATTCCGTAGCACTCGAAAAGCGTCTGCGATTATTCGTGAAGGTATATGATTTATGATCTCGATAGACCATATTAAGAATTTCTACCCCGCATCCATGAGCGGCCAGGCCGGTTTTCTGAAGCACATCCTCAAGGAATATATCCAATTGCTGGTACTCGATTATCTTTCCACCACGCATCATATTCGGAAAATAACGTTCATCGGCGGCACAAACCTGCGCCTGGTCAAGGGGATTGACAGGTTTTCTGAAGACCTGGATTTCGATTGCAGGAATTTCTCAGCCGAAGAGTTTGACGGCCTGTCCAACGATGTGCTTGTGTTCTTGAGGCGCAACGGATTCACGGTGGAGGCCCGTGACAAGGATAAGAGCAGGTTGACCGCCTTCCGAAGCAGCCTTCACTTCCCGGGGTTATTGCTTGAATGTGGACTCTCCGGGCATAAGGACGAACGTTTTATGTTGAAACTCGAGGCTCAGGATCAGGAGGTCCCCTATACTCCAGCCATTGGATTCATCAAGGGCTGCGGCTTCTTTTTCTCATTCCCCATCCCCCCTGATGGGGTTCTGTGTGCGATGAAGCTCTCCGCCATGCTTTCCAGGGGAAAGGGGAGGGATTATTACGATGCCATATTCCTGCTCTCGCAGACGAAGCCGGACTATACGTTCCTGTCGTCACGGTGCGGCATTCGGAACTTGCAGGAATTCAAAGCGGCTGTCGCCAAGTCACTGCAAACTGTTGATCTGACCCAGAAGCAGAAAGACTTTGAACATCTGCTATTTCATCGCAACAACAGCTCACGCATCCTTCATTTTCGGGAATTTGTTGAATCGTTGTGAGGCGTGGAGGGTGACGCGGGTCGCGTGTCGGGTGTGGCAAACCTGGGAAGCTGCGAAATAATTACGGACGGCGGGGCCGCCGGATTTAGGATAACAAGGAGACTCAAACCATGACCAAGACCAAGCCAGTTGTTTCAGTGGCCGCCGTGCAGTTCGAGATGAAGCAGGACGACAAGGCGGCAAACCTGAAGACCATGGAGCGGTTCATTGCCCGGGCCGCGGAGGCGGGGGCCGATATCGTCTCGT
>CAZGBW010000040.1:0-12795 GCA_964523995.1 uncultured Victivallales bacterium
GCGCAAGACGGATCGCTGGATCGTCTTCCCGCATGAGCTGGTCGGGCTTACGCCCTTGGAGATCAAGGCCAAGGACAGCTATATTGCCGATTTGCTAGGCTGATCCCGGGGCCACTCAGCGCCCGATCGAGAATCGAACGGTCTTCAGGTCTCCATCTTTCGAGCTGCCCCCGGCGAGGAGTTCGAATTCGCCGGGTTCGACCCCGCGCTCGCAGCGGGCGTTGACAATGGCGAAATGGCCAAGCCGCACGCATTCCTCGCGGTGCCAGTTGACCGATTCCGGAAATACCGCTATGGTGCTGCGGTCTAATAACAGGAACCGAAGGGATTCGCATGAGAGCTGACGAACTGAGGCAGATGTATCTGGATTTCTTTAAGAGCAAGGGGCATGCCGTCATATCGGGCAGCTCCCTGATTCCGCAGAACGACCCGACCGTGCTTTTCACCACAGCCGGGATGCATCCGCTGGTGCCGTATCTGCTGGGCGAGAAGCATCCGGCAGGCACGCGCCTGTGCGACTGCCAGAAGTGCATCCGTACCGGGGATATCGACAGCGTTGGCGATCTCTCGCACCTGACCTTCTTTGAAATGCTTGGCAACTGGTCGCTCGGCGATTACTTCAAGGAGGAGGCGATTGCCTGGTCGCACGAGTTCCTGACCTCCAAATCCTATCTCGGGTTTGATCCGGCGGCGCTCTCCGTTACCGTGTTCGAGGGCAACGCGCAAATCCCGAGGGACGAGACCTCGATGGCTATCTGGCGCAAGCTCGGCATTCCCGAGTCGCGTATCTTCGCGCTGCCGATGAAGGACAACTGGTGGGGCCCCGCCGGCAAGACCGGACCCTGCGGCCCGGACACCGAGATGTTCGTGGATACCGGCAAGACCGCCTGCGGGCCTGCCTGCCGCCCGGGCTGCTCCTGCGGCAAGTATTTCGAGATCTGGAACGATGTCTTCATGCAGTACAACAAGCAGGAGGATGGAGCCTACGTGCCGCTGGCGCAAAGCAACGTGGATACCGGCATGGGCGTCGAGCGGACCATCGCCATGCTGCAGGGCAAGCGCAGCGTGTACGAGACCGAGCTGTTCGCCCCGGTGATCGACGTGATTTCCGCATCGTCGGGCAGGTCCATGACCGAAAGCGCGGAGACGGCCAAGGCCTTCCGTGTGGTGGCCGACCATATCCGCAGTTCCGTCTTCATCCTGGGCGACGAGCAGGGCATCAGTCCCAGCAATCTCGGGCAGGGCTACGTGCTGCGACGGCTGATCCGCCGCTCGGTGCGGTTTGCCAAGCAACTCGGCTTGCAGCCGGGCTTCTCGCGTCAATTGGCGGATGCGGTGATCGATGGTTACCAGCACATCTATCCGGAGCTGGGTGCCCGGCGCGAGACCATCACCACCGAATTGAGCCAGGAAGAGGAAAAGTTCGAGAAGACCCTGAGCCGCGGCATGGCCGAACTGGACAAGGTTGTCGGCAAGATGCTGGAGTTCGGGCAGGCGCAGTTGCCCGGCAAGGTCGCCTTCCGGCTTTACGACACCTGCGGGTTCCCGCTGGAGTTCACCGAGGAGATCTGTGCCGAGCGTGGACTGGCGGTGGACCGGGCAGGGTTTGACGATGCCTTCGAGAAGCACAAGGAAGTTTCCAAGATGAGCGCGGAGAAGGCGTTCAAGGGTGGACTGGCGGACAATTCCGAAATGACCACGCGTTTGCACACCGCCACGCATCTGCTGCATAAGGCGTTGCAGACGGTGCTCGGCGAGCATGCCCGGCAGAAGGGATCGAACATCACCGCCGAACGGCTGCGGTTTGACTTCACCCATACGGACAAGATGACGCCGGAGCAGATTGCGCAGGTCGAGGCGCTGGTCAACGGCGCGATCCAGGCGGACTATCCCGTGACCGTCGAGACCATGGCGATCGAAGCGGCGCGCGAGCGCGGGGCCACGGCGCTGTTCAGCGGCAAATACGGCGAGCAGGTCAAGGTCTATGCGGTTGGCGATTTCTCGATGGAGGTGTGCGGAGGGCCGCATGTGGAGCGGACCGGCCAGCTCGGGCGCTTCAAGATCCAGAAGGAGGAATCCTCCAGTGCCGGGGTGCGCCGGATCCGCGCTGTGCTGGAAGATACCGGTATGTAGTCCAGCCTTCAGGCTGCCCGGAGGAACGGCGAACGGTGGTAAAAAGCGATGACCGACGCGAGGAAAATGGCGATCCTGTGCAGCGCCTGCGGGGCGGATACTTTTGTCCGCCGCGAGCCGGTTTACGAGGGTTTCAGGAAAACCGGCGAACGGCGGTTCTGCGTGAGCTGCGGTCACGAGTACGCCGACGAGGCGTCCGTGCCTTATCAGGCCGTCGCCAAACCGGCGATATTCACGGATGCCGATCGTTCGGAGCGCGTGGAACTGTTCCAAGGCGATGAGAAAGGGCGCAACTGCCGCCATTGCCGTCATTACGTCGTCAATCCCTTTATCCAGCGCTGCGGCCTCCACAAAATGGAAGTGCAGGCAACGGACTGCTGCGGCGATTTCCAGGCGAAGCCTGACGAAGCGGAGGAAAACGATCCGCTGGCTCGGCTGCTGAAAGAGAAATGAGACGCTCCCCCGGGGGATGCGTTCCCATTATGAGAATGGTTGGCATGTCTAAGAATCGGTTTGCGTTTGCCGGGTGCCGTCTTCATACTGCCCGGCATGAACAGGCGCATTCCATACGCGGTGGCGAAAAACGGCCTGACCACGATAACGTTTCCGGCATGAGTCAAGGAGAAGCATTTACATGCAGCACCTGATACAGCCGGCGTTATTTGACCTTCTTGATGCTCGCTCCTTCCCGAGACCGGTTGCCGTTACCGATGCGATTGAAGCGCTATCCTCAGTCAGTGGCATTGAGGCACGAGGGGCTATCTTTACGCGCATCGAGGTTGTTGAGTTTATTCTTGATCTGGTTGGTTATGTCGCCGTTGAGCCATTGCACCTCCAGCGTATTCTGGAACCTTCCTTTGGCGAGGGCGATTTCCTGCTGCCCATTATTGACCGTTTGCTCGCCGCCTGGCGAACGCATAACGGGAATATTTCGACTGCCGGCACTGAGTTGGCAGGGTCAATTCGTGCCGTGGAACTGCATCGTGAAACCTTTGTCTCGGTCCGCCGTGCCGTAATCAACCGACTCGATAAAGAGGGCATTTCTGCAACCGTGGCCTCTGGTCTCGCTGACCAATGGCTTATCCTGGGGGATTTCCTTCTTGAAAATCAGAATGCGGATTTTGATTTTGTTGTCGGCAACCCCCCTTACGTCAGGCAAGAGCTGATTCCCGCACCGTTATTGACCGAATACCGCCGTCGTTACCAGACGATGTATGACCGTGCCGACCTCTATATCCCGTTTATTGAGCGCTCGCTGTCCCTTCTCACCGAAAGCGGGACGCTCGGTTTCATCTGCGCCGACCGTTGGATGAAGAACCGCTACGGCGGCCCGTTACGGGAATTCATCGCAAAAGGGTTCCATCTCAAGGCCTATGTCGATATGGTGGGTACTAACGCCTTTCATTCCGAGGTCAGCGCCTATCCGGCGATCACCGTCATTACAAAGGCAAAAACCGGTCCGACCCGTATCGCCCATAGCCCCATGATCGACAAAAACGTTCTTGCTGCCGTGGCGACGGAAATCAACTCGGATTTCCTGCAAAAAGAGGCATCCGTGCGGGAGATGGCCGGAATCGTGAACGGTTCTGAACCATGGCTATTGGAATCGTCGGATCAAATCGCCCTGATCCGGAGTGTTGAAAAAAAGTTTCCGACGTTGGAGCAAGCTGGCTGCAAGGTCGGAATCGGTGTGGCAACCGGAGCGGACGAAGCGTTCATAGGCGATTTCGAGGTCCTTGACGTGGAGCCGGACCGGAAGCTACCGATGGTTTCAACATCGGATATTCAATCCGGTGAAGTTGTCTGGCGAGGTCAAGGCGTCATCAATCCGTTCGCCGATGACGGCAATCTCGTTGATCTTCAGGATTATCCCCGATTGGCCCGCTACCTTGACGAGCGCAAGGCGATCATTGCAAAACGGCATTGCGCGCAAAAGACGCCTTCCAACTGGTACCGGACGATTGATCGGATCTGGCCGGAATTGACCCGCAAGCCGAAGCTGCTGATACCGGATATCAAGGGCGAGGCGCATATCGTTTATGAACCGGGCAAGCTTTATCCGCACCACAACCTCTACTACGTCGTCTCCGACACGTGGGATCTGCGGGCCTTGCAGGCTGTCTTGCTTTCCAGCATCGCCAAGCTCTTCGTGGCGACCTACTCGACGAAAATGCGGGGTGGTTACTTACGGTTTCAGGCGCAGTACCTGAGGCGCATTCGTATTCCCTTCTGGCAGGATGTATCCGAGGCTCAGCGTCGGGAGTTGATCCATGCCGCCAAGACTCGCAACCTTGATGCATGCAACAAGGCGGTTTTCAAACTTTACAAGCTGAATCAGGAAGAACGATCCGCGCTTGGCGGCAACGGAGAATAGAAATGGCAATAGATCTTGTTGATTACGAGCGCAAGGCTCGCAAGGCGGTGCAGGCATTCTGGGGAAACCGGGCAGCCGCCAGGCAGAAGCAGATCGAAGCAGGGAAAGCCGACCAGGGCGAGCGGGCCGGCGTTACCGCTGGCAAGAACATGGATGGCTTTATTGCCTTGATCCTTGATATTATCCGAGCCAATGGACTGGCCCACGCCGACGTCCATCAGTCAAGGGCGGTCTTGACGCTGCCTGGTTTCTTTCGTCCAACCAAGCTCTGGGATCTGCTGGTCATCCACAAGGGGGTGCTGATTGCCGCCATCGAACTCAAAAGCCACATCGGTCCTTCCTTTGGCAACAATCTCAACAACCGGGCGGAAGAGGCTGTCGGCACCGCCCATGATTTATGGACGGCCTATCGTGAAGGGGCGTTCGGCAAGCAACCCCGTCCGTTTGTAGGCTGGCTGATGCTGGTTGAGGATGCAGCCACATCGCGGTATCCGGTCGGGTTCAACTCTCCGCATTTTCCCGTGTTCGAGGAATTCAAGAACGCATCCTATCTCCAGCGGTACGATCTGCTGTGCCAGAAACTGATCCAGGAACAGCTCTACACGACCGCATCGGTTATAGCCTCTCCGAGAACCGCCGCCCGCGGCGGCAAGTTCTCCGATTTATCCCCGATGACCGGCCTCAAGACCTTTGTGACATCACTTGCCGGGCATATAGCTGCTGAGGCTGCGAGACTCGATTAAGCGGGTCCATTCCCTTCCTCCAAATCCAATGCAGAAATTCTCACTATGGCAGGGATGCCGCCTGAAGGCGGGACTACAAACACGTCAAAGGAGGCGCAATCGGCAATCATAGATCAACGATCCTTCGGGGTTTCGTCCACAGGGTACCAACCGCGTGATACGCGGCGGCAGTTGGGACAACAACGCCAACAACTGCCGGGTTGCGAACCGCAACAACGACAACCCGGATGACACATGGAACAACAATGGCTTCCGGGCTGTCCTCCCCCCAGCTCACCGGGCGCGACGGATGTCCGCCCGCTGACCCGGACGAAATCCTGTTCCCGCATCGCGCGGGACAAAAAGCAAATGCGCCACCGGTGCTGGTAGCCTCGGTCGGATGACTGGGCGAAGGCTCTGGCTGCGTTTCCCTGCAAATGACACCTGCAAATGCCGCCTTGCGTCTTGAGCCGGTTGCAAGTAGGATTTTGCCGTCTGGAACGAGAGGGGATTATGCAGTCCGGGGATCAACTGGTAATATTGCAGGGTATGGAGCCGTCCGGGCGCTGGCGCGTTGCCGCCGCGCTATATGCCGAGGCGCGCGCATGGAAGGCGTCCGCCCTGCGCGCGCTGCACCCTGACTGGTCCGAAGACCAGGTTGAACAGACGGTTCGGAAGGCGTTTCTCCATGGACATACCGCCTGACATGTGGCTGGCGTTCATCCGTCCCTTGAATCGCCTGGGAGTGGAGTATATGGTCACGGGCTCGGCAGCCAGCATGGCCTATGGTGAGCCGCGGCTGACCTTGGATGTGGATATCGTGCTGCAATTGGTCGGCGGACGGGTACACGATTTCGTGCAGGCGTTTCCGCCGGAGGATTACTACTGCCCGCCGGAGGATGTCATCCTGGTCGAGACGAACCGTGAATCCCGCGGACATCTCAACGTGATTCACATGGCCAGCGGTTTCAAGGCCGACATCTATCCGGTGGGCCGCGATCCCCTTCACGCCTGGGGTATGCGGCAGCGTCGGCGGATGGAGTTCGGCGGCGAGACGGTTATGCTGGCCCCGCCGGAATATGTGATTGTGCGCAAGCTGGAATACTACCGCGAGGGCCGCTCCGAGAAACACCTGCGTGATATCGCAGGCATGCTGCGGGTGTCCGGCGACGCGATTGACCAGCAGGCGATCGATGAATGGACCAGGCGGCTCGGGTTGACAGGGGAATGGGAACTGGTGCTGCGAGACAGGTAATCGGGAGTGTCCGCATGGATTCCAGAAAGATGGCTATTGTATGCAGTGCCTGCGGGGCGGATACCTTTGTCCGCCGCGAACCGGTTTACGAGGGTTTCAGGAAAACCGGCGAACGGCGGTTCTGCGTGAGCTGCGGTCACGAGTACGCCGACGAGGCGTCCGTGCCTTATCAGGCCGTCGCCAAACCGGCGATATTCACGGATGCCGATCGTTCGGAGCGCGTGGAACTGTTCCAAGGCGATGAGAAAGGGCGCAACTGCCGCCATTGCCGTCATTACGTCGTCAATCCCTTTATCCAGCGCTGCGGCCTCCACAAAATGGAAGTGCAGGCAACGGACTGCTGCGGCGATTTCCAGGCGAAGCGGGACGAGGCGGAGGAAAACGATCCGCTGGCGCGGCTGCTGAAAGAGAAATAAGCGCGAATCGTTAGATGCAAGAAACAACACGTATCAAATGGTTGGAGGCGAGGCGGCGGATTGTGTTTTACGTCCTGGGTGTATTCTTTCTGATCACCGCCGCCGGGATCTATACGCGTCAACCCCTGCTGCGTCTTGCCCGGCCCTCCACTGCCCAGGCAGACCCTGCGGCGCTGGCGGCGCACGTCAGAACGCTTTCCGTTGATCTTGCCCCGCGCTCCTGTATTCATCAGCAGAATCTGGATGCCTGTGCGGATTATATTGCTGGCAGTCTGGTTGCTTCCGGTGCCCGTGTGATTCGGCAGCCTTACACGGCCGGGCGACGCGCCTATCAGAATGTAGTGGGCAGTTTCGGGCCGACGAACGGCCCGCGGCTCATTGTCGGGGCTCATTACGACGCCTGCGACGATACGCCCGGGGCCGATGACAATGCCAGCGGCGTGGCCGGCCTTCTTGAGCTGGCGCGGCTGCTGGGCACCGTGAAACTGCAGATGACGGTGGAGCTGGTAGCGTTCTCAACCGAGGAGCCCCCGTACTTCGCGACGCCAGGCATGGGCAGTTTTCAGCATGCCTCCGCACTACAGGCGGTGGGGGGCGAGGTTGTCGGGATGATCTGCCTTGAAATGATCGGTTATTTTGATGACGCATTCGGTTCGCAGCGTTACCCGATGGGGTTGTTTCACCTCCTGTTCCCCAATCGCGGCAACTTCATTGCCGTGATCGGCAGCCATAAGCAGCGCGCATTCCTGCGGCGAGTCAAGCAGGCGATGCGCGGTGCCGTGCCGCTGAACGTGGTCACGGCGGCGGTGCCGTCCTCCCTGCCGGGGGTTGATCTCTCCGATCATCGAAACTACTGGCAGAACGGCTATAACGCGGTCATGATCACGGATACCGCGTTCTTGCGCAACAGGGCCTATCATACGACTCAGGACACATGGGATCGCCTTGATTACGAGCGGATGTCGCAGGTGGTGGTGGCGGTTTTCGAAGCGGTTCGCGCACTGGCCGGAGGCAGTGAATAAATAGGGTCGCGACTGTTTGTGAGTTTGCGGGCGGCAATGAAGCTAGAGCGAAGGAGAGGTGATTATCATGAAGATCAATCTGAACAGCGGGTCACGGGGAACGCATGAAAAACGGATGGATTTGAGTACCATGCCGGCAGTGCATACGGAGAGGGCACCGCGCTCCTCGGGCGTTTTCCTCCTGTTGTTCTCGCTGGTGTGGGGCGGCGTGCCGACCGCCGTGCTGGTGGCCGCCCTGGTGAACGGCCAATTCCAGCCCGCGATGCTGCTGATCCTGCTTTTCACCGTGATCGGATCGGGGCTTTTCGTCCTCGGACTCAGGACCTTGACGAATGTCACGACAATCCGGTTTGATGAACATGACGTTTCGTGCGAATCGAAGTGGATTTTCGGTTACAAGAGCTGGAGGGAACCGCTGGCGAATTATCCGGGGGTTGTCCAACGCTCGGAATATCATTCCGGCGGCAAGAACAGCCCGAGTTATACGCTCTATATCGTGGAGTTGCATCACGACGACAAGCATCGCCGGGTGAGGCTTCACGAGTCGCGTTCGAATGCCGGAATCCGCCCGATCTGGGAGGACTACTGCCGGCAACTGGGCAAGCCGGCGTTGGAGGACGATGGAGGCACGCTTCGGGCGCGCCCCGTGGAGGATCTGGACAAATCCGTGCGTGAATTGGCGAAAGAGGGAAAGGTCGATTTTACCTTTGATCCTTCGGTCCCGCCTCCGGAGGGATTGACGCTTTCGGTCCAGGGAGAGGTTCTGCAGGTGGCAATGCGCAAGGCGAGAACCTCCCTCCCCGGCATGTTGCTGTTCCTGGCGATACCCTCCGTGTTCATCTACATCGGATTCTTCATCAAGAGCGTTCCGGTGTTGTTCGGCGTGATCGGATTGGTTTTCCTGGCGGTTTTCCTGGCAGCGGCGGTCTGGGCGCAGGTGGCGACGGCCGTGCTGGATATAAGTCGTGGCGGGGTCAAGCTCTACTGGGTGACACCGTGGGGGAACACGCCGGGCATGGCGATGGCGTCCGATGCCATCGAGTCGGTGCGGATTGGTGCGCCGTCAGCGGGCAACACCCGCACCGAGGCGGTGCTGATCCACGGCGATGCCGCGACCCTACCGGCTGGGCAGGGGCTTGACCGGGCGGCGCTGGAATGGTTGCGGAATTGTATCCTGGCGGTCATCACGAAATGACGAACAGCTTGATTACGGAGGTGCTTCCAGTCTATTATTTCAGATTATGGCTGTTTATCTATCTCACACGGCACTGCACAATTGGGCGGATCCTAAAACTTGCCGTGATGCGGAGGACCTCTACCGGGCAGGCGGGGTGCGTGACCTGTGCATGGACGGCCCCCGGATTCGTGCCGCAGTCGGTTTCGCCGGAACGCCGGTCTTCACCCGGTTCGAGATACAGACTGACGGTACGGTGATCAGCGATTGCCCCTGTTTCCAGAACCAGAAGTTCAATACCGTCTGCATGCATGTGGTTGCCGCCGGCATGGCGGTTGCCGATATGACGGAGGATCCGCGTCGGGAACGGCGTCTGCGCATCGAAGCCCGCTGTCAAGCGGACCGGCAGGCGGGCCGCCATCCGCAGCCCCTGCGCGAACCGGTCCCCGTGCCGGACGCAGTACCTGCATCCGTCCGGATCCGCGTTCCCGGCACCTGGCAGGTCGACCTGTCCGGGGGTTCTGTCCAGCTGGATGTGCAGATCGTCATTGCCGGCAGAAAGCATGCGCCGGACCGGATCGGACCGGGTCGCCGCCTTTCATTCAGCGCGCCTGACGCCTATCTCCTTTATGTTCTCGAGGACATGGCTCAATGTGTCACCTGTCCGGCGGGACTGGACCTGAGTGCCGAAACCTTCTCGCAACTGCTCTCCGAAATGGCAGGGTCTTCCCTGTGGCTGGCGGGCGGAGCAACCCCGCTGGAGGTCTCCGGGGAGCAAGCCCTTGGCGCGCTGCGCGTCGCGCTTGATCCGGCAACCGGGGAGCTGCTGGTGCAACACCGGACCGAGCCGGATGGCCGAGTTCTCCTGCTCACCCGGCGCAGCGGCTGGATTCTTGCCGGCAAGACCCTGCACCCGCTGGAATCCATTCTGCCGCCGGATCTTCATGCGGCCTATCACGGGGTGCTGCGCATTCCCCGGTCCGATCTGTTCACGTTTATCAACCATCGGCTGCCGGAACTGGAGCGTGATTCGATGATTGAGCGGGACGTGTGTCCAGGCGACTTCCGCTTTATCGAAGGACAACCCTCCTTCGAGGTCCATATACAGGGGTCTGCCGAACTGGCGTCTGCATCGCTGTGGGCCGTCTATGGCGGTACCCGCTTCCGGGTGCATTCCGCCCCGCCGGACCCTTGTGACACGGCACCGGTCGAGGGCGAGCCATACCTCTATTGCACGCGCAACGCCGTCGAGGAAGCTCGGTCGCAAGCGCAGTTTCTCTCGCATTTTGAAGGCGCCGCCGACTCGAACGGATATGTCGCCCTGCGGGGAGGTGCCACGATCATTCATGTGATGGCCGATATCGCTCCAGCCTTTGAACGGATCGGATGGACGGTCCGCTTCGGCGACGATGTCGCCAGCCTGGCCCGTCAGGCGCTTTGGGTTCGACCTGGGATTACCATCACGGCCAGCCGTGCGGACGGCATATACCGCCTTGATATCCGATACACGGATGAGCACGACCATCCGGTGAGTTCCGACGCCGTTGAGACCGCGCTGCGGACCAATCAGGCGGTGATGACCCGTGACGGACGGACGCTGCTGGTGAATGTGCCCGGACTGAATGCGCTGGCCGCTGCACTGGCGGAATGTGTCGAGTACCGCAACAGCATCGCCTACGTATCCCGGATCCATGCCGGGTTCATCCGGGCGCTGTCCGCCTCCTTCGGGCAGGTGCGGCTGATCGCGCCGGATGACTGGCATGCCCATGCCGAGGCCCAGCAGTCCAAGAGCAACCTTGCGCCGGCCCCGGTGCAGCAAAACCTATTCATGCAGCTTCGCCCATACCAGCGCGAGGGGGTCAACTGGCTGTGTTTCCTCGATCACAACGGGTATTGCGGCATCCTGGCGGATGAAATGGGGCTTGGCAAGACGGTCCAGGCACTGGCCTGGATCCAGGTCCGCCGTGACGAGGCCCGGCAGAGCGGTCATGTGCTGCCCGCGATGGTGGTCTGTCCCACGAGCCTGATTCACAACTGGGCACGGGAAGTGCGGCGATTCACCCCGGATCTCACCTACCGGGTCGTGTCCGGCAATGCCCGGCAGCGGTTGCGGGACAATCTCGATGGCTGCGATCTGGTGATCACCTCCTATGCGTTGTTGCGCCGGGATATCGCCCATTATGACAAGACGACGTTCTCGGCGGTGATTCTCGATGAGGCCCAGCACATCAAGAACCGCTCCACGCAGAATGCGGTATCCGCCAAACGGCTGCAGGGCCTGCGGCGGCTTGTCCTGACCGGTACCCCCATCGAGAACAGCGTTAACGACCTATGGTCCATCATGGACTTCCTCATGCCCGGCTACCTGGGAACCAACACCAGTTTCAAAATCCGTTTTGAGCAGCCGATTACCGCCGGGAGCCTGAATGCCGATCGTGCCCTGGCCCGACTGCGCCTGAAGCTTGAACCGTTCATGCTGCGGAGGCTGAAAATCGCGGTGGCTGCGGATCTGCCGGAGAAGGTCACCCGGATTGCGGACTGCCCGATGCTGCCAGCCCAGCGGCGGCTGTACCGCCGGCTTCTGGCGGAGTACAACCACAATTTGAACACCCTTGTCGCTGATCAGGGGTTCGAACGGGCGCGGTTCTCGGTTTTCAGCGCCCTGCTGCGTCTGCGCCAGTGCTGCTGTCACCCGGCGTTGCTCAAGACGATCAGCGGTGCGGCCGAGGCGGAATCCGGGAAAATGGATCTCTTTTTCGAACTGCTGGATGAGGCCATGGATGGCGGCCACCGGGTCCTCGTGTTCAGCCAGTTTGTGCAGATGCTTCACATCCTGCGCGATGCCCTGCACCAGCGCGAGATTCCATTCGCCTATCTCGATGGCAGCACAAGGGACCGCATGGCGCAGGTGGACGCGTTCAACAACAATCCCGCTATTCCGGTATTCCTGGTCAGTCTCAAGGCGGGCGGCAGCGGTCTGAACCTGACCGGTGCCAATGTGGTCATCCATTACGACCCATGGTGGAATCCCGCCGTGGAGGACCAGGCGACCGACCGGACTCACCGGATCGGCCAGTCCCGCACCGTCTACAGCATCAAGCTGGTCACCGAGAATTCGATCGAGCAGAAAGTCATCGAGCTCCAGCAGCGCAAGCGGGTCGTGATCAATGCCGCGATCGGCACGAGGTCGGCGATCGAGCACACGTTGAACTGGGAGGATGTCCAGGAATTGCTACGGCCACCGCCGGACTGAGTGCCATGGGGGGTCATTCGTCCTGTGGCGGCGCGGCCGCGGCGACATCGTCCCAGAGTGTCTCCAGCGCGTAATACGCCCGGGTCTCGGGCAGGAACAGGTGCACGATCACACCCACGTAGTCCAGCACCATCCATCCACCCTCGGTTTCCCCGCTGCGGCGGTAGCAGGCAACCCCCTCCTGCTTGAGCTGGTGCTGGAGGTCATCGTAAAGAGACCGGATATGCGGCGGGCTCATCCCGGAGGCGATTATTGTGAAATCAGTCACGGTGGATATGCCACGGACATCCAGGACGGTAATGTGATCCGCCTTCTTCTCATCCAGGATTGCATGAATCCGTTTTGTCAATAATGTGGTTTCGATGACGAACCTCCAGTTCAGATTGCTAGCTATAAAGATGGTGCTCCATGAGAATCATCTCCACGGCCTGCGGGACAAGATAGCG
>CAZGBW010000041.1:0-12434 GCA_964523995.1 uncultured Victivallales bacterium
GATGATTGGTTTCCACACCGAACCGGGCCGGAACTTTGGGCAAACGCACCAGCAACACGAAAGGCGACGAAATGAAACCAGACACGGAATCGAAACCGAAGGAAAAGAAATCCGGCGTCGTCATCGGCAGACCCAGCCAGCGGCGATCCGGAGGCGGCGCGGCTTGAACGGATCCAAGAGATCGAAGAACAGCTTTTGACCGGCGGCGCGGTTGCCGTCGCAATGCATGGAACGGGGGCGCAAATGAAAGACAAACCAAAACGGAAAAGCAAAAAAGCGCGGTGCGTGATTCAGGTACCAAGGCAGGCAAACTGCGGAACCACGGACCCCGCTAAAGCCATTTTGCAGGCGGCGAGACAGGCTTTCACACGATTTCCGGCGATACAGTTTCGCCGGTAACAACGCCGGAAAACCGGCAGAGGGAGAGACCAAATGCTAATGAAAAAAATGACGAATGAAGAACAGGCGCGAATCCTGGCGGCACGTCGCGCGGCGCGTGGGGGTAATGTTGGCGACCAGTTACAGGTGACGATCCGGGGGCTGCATGTTTTCGCGGCAAGACTGGACGCTGCTGGGGATCCCGAGTTGGCGACCGAGCTGAGCACGGCGGCGAAAAAAGCGGATCAGCTTTTGACGGAATCCGCGAAACTGACGGCGGAGGCGCAGGCAATGACCGATGACCACGTCGGCAAGGCGGTTGCGGCGGTTGCGGCGGAGCTTGTGAAGAAACTCCCGGTGTGTTTCCAGACCGCGGCGGAAGCATCGGCATTCGCGCATACACTGCCACTGACGGAGGCGCGGCGGTCCGAGTCACTGCAACAGGACAAGCGGAACAAGGCGTCGAAAAAGTCTTCTGAATTGCGGCATGAGGCGCGGCGCATTCTGGAGACGGCGGCGATAAAGGCCACCGACGAAGTGATTGACGCGGCGGCGGCGATGAAAACCGTCGCGGCAATGGGTGTTTAGCATGGCCTCGCTGCAAACTTGCGTCCACGAGATCGGACACGCGGCGGCGGCTCTGCTGTTAGGGTTGGAACCGCGCGGGGTGGTGGTGTTCCCGGAGTCTGGCGGAGTCTGTTCAACGGCACTGGAAACCGTTGAACAGGCACCGCAGATGGAAGACTACACACCGGAGAAGCTCGATCCCGAGTTTACCGGGATAACCTTCCCCGATGGGTTGCGCAAGTCAACATTCAGCGCTGCGGGTTATGTCGCGGTGCGATTGGTCCTTGACCCCGAGACGCCGGAACCCGCCGAAATTATGACAGGCGACGCGGCTATTATTGATGCTATCAGTAGAGCCTTGATGCCGACAGGCGGCGATGCCTTGGCCTCGCTGGCGTTTCGGGAGCTGGCGGCGGCGCGGGCTCGTGTTCTGCTAAAGCCTATTTTGTGGCGAATCCGGCTGGCCGCGAAGTTGCTACACGCGCAACCCGGCGCAACGAAGAAGATGACCGCCGAGCAGGTCACGGCGGCACTCTATCCAGAATCACAGATAAAGCGTTGACTCCTCCCGCAGTGCGAGCGGCAAACGATTTCGGCTGGCCCAGCCGTTCGCGCAGGGCACTTTATCATGCAGACCGGCCAACACGCAGACGACCGACCGGGGAGCGGATACGCGGCACTTGCGGCGGCGATCATCGGCGGCGGTTTGTATGACTTGACCGACCACCGGCAACGGGATGCAGCGCGGGCGTTTTTCGTTTCGCCGTGGTTTGACCTGCTGGCGGAATGCGCGAATCTGGACGCCGGGGCCGTCCGGGAACGGTTGCGAGCGCGGCGGTTGTTGTGAAGGTTTCCGGGCCGTCCCTGCTGTAAGGTGGGGGCGGCTTTTTTGTGTAATAATTCCGTGTCAACAGTATGGCACCGGCGGATTCTCAAACGGAATCAAACACCATGGAACACCATAGACAGGGGAAAAAGCGTTATGACTATCGTTATGACAGCAACGCCTTAGGTATTTTTGATTGCGCGTAAGTTATTGAATATAAACTACTTGCGGTAATTGGCACCCCCACGGGGAATCGAACCCCGCTTACCAGGATGAGAACCTGGCGTCCTAACCGATAGACGATGGGGGCAGTGCCTCCTGCAATTCAGACGTGCGGAATCTGCGCTAACGCGGCCCGACTGTCAAGCGTTTAGTTTTGATTGATGGGGGCATTCCTGTAGAATGGAAAGCATTTGAATTGGAAGACGAGGATGGTGACATGGAACGGAAAGCAGGAGCAAGGGTCTGGCTGGAGATTGACTTGGACGTGTTGCGGGATAACTTCCGCAAGATTTCGGCAGCGGTTTCACCCTGCGAGGTGATCGGGGTCCTGAAGGCGAATGCCTACGGGCTTGGGGTGGAACAGATCGCGCGGGCACTGGGCGAGGCGGGCTGCCGGCGATTCGGCGTCGCCGAACTCAGCGAAGGTCTGGCACTGGCCGGCATCGGCGCGGCAGTTCAGATTCTCGGTGCCATACTGCCCGAGGAAATCGAACCCGCGGTCGCCGCCGGCATCACGCTTCCTGTCGGCAATATCGAGACCGCCATGAACATCAGCGAAACCTCCCTACGCTGCGCACGGAAGGCGGTGGCCCATTTCCTGGTCGACACCGGAATGGGACGGCTTGGAATACCGATGGCGCAGGCGGCCGAAACCATCCGGGAGGCCGTCCGGCTGCCCGGGGTGGACTGGGAAGGCATTTATTCCCACTTCCCGATGGCATACCGCAGCGGCAGCGATTTCACCAACCGCCAGATGGATACCTTTGAACAACTGCTGGCGGACCTGTCCGCGAACGGTATCACATTCCGCTGGCGACACATCGCCAATAGCGATGCCGTCAACAATTTTCCACGGGCGTTCGGCAGTCCCTACAATGCGGTGCGGACAGGCATCAACCTGCATGGGGCCTTCGACACGGAAGGGCGCCGCTCGCTGGCGCTGGTTCCCATCCTGACGCTGAAGACAAGGCTGGCCGCCGTGCGAAGGCTGCCTGCGGGTTCATCCATCGGCTACGGATGCACGTACCGACTGCCACGCGAGATGCGGATCGGCACCATTTCCGCCGGCTATGCCGATGGACTGCCCCTGGCGCTTTCCAACCGGGGGGCGGTACTCGTCCGCGGAATTGCTTGCCAGATCCTCGGGCGGGTTTCGATGGATTACACGACCATCTCGCTGGACACGGTACCGGAGGCCCAATGCGGTGATGAAGTGACCTGCCTTGGCGGTCAAGGCGTGAACGCGGTGAGCGTGGAGGACTGGGCGCAACTGAAAACCACGCATCCCTACGATATCATCTGCTCCTTCGGCAGCCGTGTCGAACGCCGGTACATCGGAAAACGCCAGCCGTAACCGTCTTACCGACCATTGGATAGCAAACCCGCCTTCGCCGAGTAGACTTGGCGCCATGCGAGAGTTGGATGCCAGGGCGGTACCGGAATCAGGCACCGACAATCTCACCCATCTTGAAGATCGGCAGGAACATGCAGAGCACAATACCCCCGATGACAACGCCCAGGAAAATCATCAGGAGCGGCTCAAGCAGCGAGGTCAGCCCCGTGAGCATCGTATCCACCTCGTCATCATAGAAATCAGCGATGCTGTCCATCATCTCATCGATCTTCCCGGTCTTCTCACCCGCCTGCATCATGCGCACGAGCAGGATCGGGAACACGTTTTGCTTGATCATGGCGCTCGACAACGGTTCCCCGTTCTCGACGGCTTTGGACGCATTGCTGATGATTCTGCCGGCAACCACGCTTCCAGTGGCCCCGGAAACAATTTCCAGGGCTTGCAGGATGGGCACCCCGCTGCGGATGAGCTGGCCAAAGGTGCGGGCGAACCGGGCAGAGGCCACGCGCTTGCGGAGATCGCCAAACACCGGTGCCTTGAGCAACACTTCATCCAGTGCGTAGCCACCGGCCGGCGTGGCTTTCCAGCGCTTGAAGAAGATCACCAGAGCGACAATCGCGGCGAAAACGAATATACCGTACTTTTTCAGGCCTTTACTCACATTGAGCAGGAACTGCGTGGGTGCCGGCAGGTCAGAGCCAAAATCGGCGAACATCTCCCCGAAGACCGGCACGATGAAAATAATCATGCCGACAGCGATGGTAATGGCGATACATAGGATGATCACCGGATACATCATGGCCGACTTCACCTTGCGACGGAGCTTGGCGGATGCTTCGAGAAATCCGGCTAACCGGCCAATCGTCTCGGAAAGCTGCCCCCCCATTTCACCGCCGCGGACCATGTTCGCGTACAGGTCATCGAATACCGTGGGGTAATGGCGCAGCGCCTCCGAGAAGGCGGCTCCGTTCTCAATGATCGCCTTGAGACGGGCGATAACCGATTTGAAATTAGGATTGTCAGCCTGGTCATGAAGCGCTTCGAGGGTGGCGACAATCGGCATCCCGGCAGAAAGCATGGCGGCAAGCTGTCGCGAGAATCCGGGAAGCAGTTCACTGACGATCTTCTTGGAACCTGGCACCACATGACGTTTGCGGTCCGAAGCCGACTTGACGGGTCTTGATGACTCTTCAACAATAGCCTTGTTCCTGGTTGCCAGCGCGGGGCTCATGTTAAGACTCCTAATCGCCACCGGTAACGGCCAGGGCGGCATCCATACTGGTTGAGCCGATACGGACTCGCTCGAGTCCGGCCTGTTTCAGACTGACCATCCCCTTCTGGATGGCCAGTTCACGCAACTGCCCCGAGTTCATTCCCGAGAGAATGCCTTGACGGATATCATCGTCCACCAGCAACACTTCCATGATGGCCCCCCTACCCTTGTAGCCGTTGGTGCAGCGCGGGCAGCTTCCGGGGCCGTAGATCACGGAACCTTCAAAGAACACCGGGTCGATATGATTCAGTTCAAACATGGCGGGGGTGATCTGCACGGGTTTACGGCAGGCGGGGCAAAGCTTGCGGTAAAGCCGCTGGGCCTGGGCGCAGACCAGGGCCGAACCGAGCATGAACGGCTCGACGCCCATATCAATCAGCCGAGTCACGGCACCGGCAGCGTCGTTGGTGTGCAGCGTACTGAACACCAAGTGGCCCGTCAGCGCCGCCTTGACAGCGATTTCCGCCGTGATCTTGTCGCGGATTTCGCCGACAAGCACGATGTCCGGATCCTGGCGCAGGATCGAGCGCAAGGCCGCGGAGAAGGAGAGGCCGACGTCATCGTTGATCTGAACCTGGTTGATACCGGCAAGCTGGTATTCGACGGGGTCCTCGCAGGTTATGATGTTGCAGTCGGATTTGTTCAGGTCCTGGAGGCAGGAGTAAAGCGTCGTGGTTTTTCCGCTGCCGGTGGGACCGGTGACCAGGATGATGCCATGCGGCTGCCGGATCGCGTATTGCATGGAGCGCTCGGACACCGGATCAAGCCCCAGGGATGTGAGGCTAGGCGAGAGGGAGGATTTATCCAGCGTGCGCATGACGATCTTCTCGCCATGTACCGTGGGCAGGACACTGACCCGCAGATCAACCTCCTTGCCGAGAGCCTTGATGTTGAAGCGCCCGTCCTGCGGCATTCGCCGCTCCGCAATGTCCAGATCCGCCATGATCTTGACGCGGGAAATGATGGCGGACTGCAGGTTCTTCGGGGGTGCCGGGCGTTCAACAAGAGACCCATCGATGCGGTAGCGCAGGCGGATGGTCTTCTCCATGGGCTCGATATGGATATCACTGGCTCCTGTACGCAGCGCCTCCACCAGGATCATATTCACCATCCGGATAACCGGGGCGCCCTCCGCCTTTTCCAGCATCTCGTCAAGGCTCAGCTCTTCTTTCACCGCCTCATCACCGACCTGGACATCGCTCTCGTTCCGCATGAGCTCTTCCATGTCAAGGCCCTGCGATGCTTCGGCGGAAAGCTTGGAAATGACGGAAACAATGTCGATCTCCGACGCGACCACAGGCGTGATGGCAAGGCCGGTAGCCACCCCTAGCTCATCAATCGCCATCAGGTCAAACGGATCGCTGAACGCAACCGTCAAGGATTTCCCGATGCGGGCGATGGGCATCAGGATCCGCTTGGTGATCACATCCTTGGGGATGAGCTCGAGCAGATGCTCGTCAGGGGCGAAATGCTTCAAGGACAACGGCGATAGGCCAAGGTACTCCGCCAAGGCCAGCGTAATGTTGTCCGGGCTGGTCAGCTTTTTCTCGACGATTAGCTTTTCCAACCGTACCGAGGTGCTTTCCGCCTCTTTCAGCAGATCGTTGAGTGTCTCGGTATCGACAATACCTCGCCGGAGGAGGATGCCGGAAAGATTTTCTTTTGCGTCGCGCTTCGCCATAGGATGCCGCTGCCAGTGATTTAAATAAACATGGGGCCATTATGACAGTCCCGCCGCGGCAATACAAAACAAAAGTTAAGCGACGGGACGACGGAACGTCCAACGCACAAGGTAACAATGGATACGATGCAACAAGCCTCTTCCCCCCCTACTTCGTGAATATCGTCCACGGCAGGGCAATCGCGCCGAACGGCGTGCCGATCCGCTTCATCACGCCATGCGTTCCGATCATGGTCCCGTCGAGTGGCTGCTGGATGACGGGCCATGCAAGGCCGCCCCCCCGGGGCGGGACAGGATCGGGAACAATAGCGCGGCCAGCGAAAGACCGTTGGCGATACCCGCCAGCAAGACAATCGATAGTGCAGACGCATGGAACAGAGCGCATCCTCCAAGATAGGCTCCCGCCGCCACAATAACAACCAGCGACTGACGGAAGCAGCGGCGCGCCAGCAGGAACTGAACCGCCACATTGAGCAATGCGTTGACTCCCATGACCCCGGCCATCAGGATCGTCATCCGCTTGAGCGGTTCAGCGGCGTCGGCAATCCCGAACAGAAGGCGCAGCAGCAGCCCAGGGAACAAGGCACAACCCGCCACCGCCAAGGCGGCGCAGGCGGCGGTATAGAGCAGCGACCTCCTGAAGATGGCCAGATGCGCCGCCGTCGCCATGCCGTCGGATGTAACTTTCGGAAACATGGCGGTGACAATCGCGCCGGGCAGGAACACGGTCAGCCGGCCGAGCGTCGCCGCATAGGCAAAGTCGGTATCTTCCGGCAGGAAATGCTTGACCAGCACCACATCCGCCGTCATCAGCACCGCGTAGGCCGCTTGGATGAAGAAGCTCTGGAAGATATAGAAGCGCATACTGGGCAGGCGGCCCACGGTTACCGGCAACGCCCTCGTGCGTATCATCAGCCCCGCCAGCAGAACGGCGGCGGCGGCGTATGCCCCGAGCCCATGCCCCAGCATCGCCCACCCGCACGCGGGATAGACAAACCATACGAAACCGGCGCCGAGGATCAAGCGGACCAAACCGCCGACGATACCGGAAGCAGCACTCCACCCGAACTGCTGCCCCCCCTGCGAGGCTCCACCCAGAACCGGCAGCAGAAACAGCGCCGGTAGCGATATCGCCGCGATAATGACCGGTTCCGCACGATCCAGATGCAGCAGGGACGCCAGTGGTGCGCTGTAGAAAAGGCCGACGGAGCCCAGCAGGACGGCCGGGATGCCGGCAATTCCAAGCCATTTGACGACCAGTCGCTTAACATCACCGGCACGCCCCTCGCGGCAAAGCAGGCTGCTGTAGTGGCTGACGGCGACCGCCATCGTGGAAAGCGGCAGGTAAAGGACAGCAAGAATACCGAGGAACGCCGCCAGAAGCGCATATTCTTCCGGCGGCAGCGCCCGGCTCACCGCCATCTGGTATACGAGACTGCAAACATGGACGACCACCATACCGGCAAACAGGATCGCCGAATGACGGATCAGCTCATCGGAACGCCAACGGCTCACCAGCAGATTGTATAGTTTTTCAAGCATGGCGTTCCACCGGCCCCGGTGCCGACATCGGCATTCCCCATCAGCAGATGCGACGCAGGGTGCGCCGGATCCTGTTCAAAAAGCCGTTTCCACAACGCCACGGCATCCGCTAGTCTTCCCCCCTGCCAGTAGGTCGAGCCTGTACGAAAAGACCTTTGCGGCCAGGCGCTAGCTCAGGGAGGTCCTGGTATTGCTGCAATCCTACTTTCGCGCATTCGCCTTCGCTTGCCCAGGCCCCGCCAGTCGGTCCAGCGCCCGATCGTATTGCCCCATGTCAAAAAGGGTCATGACCACTTTCCGGCCCGCATACAGATCATCAGGGTCGCGTTCAACCATCTTCTCGAAAAGGACCAGGGCGGCATCATAGCGATGTTGCTCCCGATAGAGATTCCCCATCCCCTTCAACAGCTCAACCGGCATCGGTGCATCCGGCGGTAACGCCTCGAAGCGGGAGACCGCACCGGAGGGGTCTTTCGGCAGCAATTCAAGAATCTCGCGGACTCTCGCGGCCAGGGACGGATCCACCCCATCACCGGCCACCACGGTGCCGGATAGGGCCAGCAGGGCCTCCAGATCCTGGATGCGCTGGCTGAGAGCCTCCTCGTTCGCGCGTGCCAACGCGAGGACTCGAGCAGAACTTTCCCGCTCGCTTTGCAAATCGGATTCCATCATGACCAACTCACGATCCCTGGCGGCAAGCGCCGCGCGGACCCCATCAATCTCCCCCTTCAGTCCGTTGACCCGGAGATCATGCGCCGCGATCATGGCCTCCCGGGCCCGGGCCTGCTCCGCCACCAAGCCAGACTCGCGGGATGACGCCGCCACCGCCGCCTCGTCCATCCGTAGAATCAGGGCTTCGATCTCCGCTTTCAGGGCCGCCCGTCCGGCTTCAGCTTCCGACGATGCCGTCGCAAACGCCGTCCGTTCCTGCTCCAACTGCCGGCGCAGCTGCTGAACCTCCGCCGTCGCCGACGCGGTCGCCTTATCCAGCCTTCCGATAAGCGGCGCAAGATCCGAGGACTCCGCCACCGCCAGGTGCCCGGTCACAGTGCCCTGCCCGTCTTCAATCCGAACGGTAACGCCCCCCTGCACCTGCTCACGAATAGCATTGTATTGCCGGGATAGGGCCGCCGTCGCCTCGTCCAGCATCGCCTTCGTCTGTTTAAGTTCATCGGCCTGCTGCGTGGACCGGGCTTCCAGCGCCAGGCGCTTTTCCCGCTCTTCCGCACGGGCCTTTTCCGATGCGGCCAGGGCTTTGGGTGCCTCGGTACCGGTCAGCTCCAGCACCGCGATCCGCCCCTGCAGCGCCGCCTGCCGGCTTGAGGCCTCCTTCTCCATCGACGCATGTTCCAATTCCAGGCGCTCGATTTCAGCCAACGCCAGATCGACAGAACTTTGTTCAACCCCGTCCAACTGCTTCGTAAGCTCCAGATTGCGGACGGCCAGCAAGGCGGTTTTCTCGTCAACCCGAGCCTGCATTTCCCGAACATTCTTCTCCAGCAGCACCACGCGGGCCGCCGCCGTGTCGCTGGTCTTGCTCATCTCGGCTATACGCGCCAGCATCGCGGTCTCACGTTCCTTCGCGGCCTGCGCATCCGCCACAGCCCGCTGGCGCTCCTGTTCCACCTTCTCCCCGGTGAAGGCCGCCTGCCGTTCCAATGCCGCTTTCGCCGCCGCAACCGCCTGCGCTTCGGATGCGGCCTTTGTCTTGCCAATCTCTTGTTCCGTCAATTCACGCCGCTTTTTCTCTTCAGCCAACGCATCCAGCAAATCATTTGCCTTGGTCTCGGACTGAACCCACAGGGTGTCATAGGCCTTCCGGGCGGTTTCAACCTCCTGCATCCGTTCCTTGATCTGCCCCCGCAGGGCCGCCAACTCCGTCTCCAGCTGCACACGCGCTTCAGTCCCCTCCGCCGCCCCGGATTTCTTGGCGGTTGCCGACTCAAGCTGCGAACGCAGTGCACCGATCTCCTTGACACGCGTCTCGGTCTCTGCCGACAGGGCGGCGATCCGGGTATCCGCGTCCTTTCGCCATTGATCCCTCTCCGTCTCCAGATCGCGGTATGCCGCCTTCAGCGCCGCAAGCTCCTGCTGCACTGCATCTGGAGCCTTCGCGACGGGTTCGCCCGCCGCGACGCCCGCCGCCGCGACGGCAGCATTCGTGCCGCCGTCACGCTCCAGCAGCGCCACGCCCGTGTTCTTGCCCTCACCGCTAGGACTCAGGTTCGGTTGCCGATCCAGGATCTGCCGGTACAAACCGCGAGCCTCCTCGAACCGGCGCTCCCTCCAGTAGCAACCCGCGGCCGCCCGAAGTACATCCGTCTGCACGTCTCCGGCTTTCGGTAGCTTCTCAAACAGCGCGATCGCCTCGATATTTTTTCCATCCCTCGCCAGCGCCAATATCCGCTCTTGCGGATTTTCCGCAGCGGCCCGAGCGACTGCCGCCAACAAAAGGAAAGACGCGGACACCATACTGATCCCGATTCTCATACGATTCACAATCGACTCTCTTTCTTAACTTATTGTGCAACAAGCTGCACGATCCAGCGACCCGTTAAAAGGCTTTCGTCACACCCCCTGCAAATGACTCAATGCCGACCGCCCAATACCGAAGACGTTAAAGCCGATTGCATGAAGCGCCGGTTGGTCCAGGCCGTTGCGCCCATCAAAGATGAAGGCGGGTTTCATCATGCCAGCGTAGATCCTCCGGTAATCCAGCGCGGCATAGCAATCCCATTCCGTCATCAGCGCGATCGCGTGAGCCCCCTCCGCCGCCGCATAGGGATCCCCCTCGAACAATACCCGCTCGCCAAGATCCCGCAGGTCGGATTTTGCATTTGCCAACGCCTCCGGATCGGTGATCACCACATCGGCCCGCTCCTCCACCAACTGCCGCGCGATACGGATTGCCGGACTCTCCCGCGTATCGCCTGTGTCCTTCTTGAAGGAGAAACCGAAAAGCGCAATCCGCTTGCCCGACACCGTGTTGAACATGCGGCTGACGATATTCCTCACAAAACGATCCTGCTGGAAATCATTCATGGACACCACTTGCTGCCAGTAGTCCGCCGCCTCCTTCAGCCCGTACGATTCGCACAGATAGACCAGGTTCAGGATATCCTTCTTGAAGCAGGATCCACCGAACCCGACGCTTGCATTCAGGAACTTCGGACCAATCCGGGAATCCATGCCGACGGCACGGGCCACCTCGCATACATCGGCCCCGGTCGCCTCGCAAATGGCGGAAAGGGCGTTGATCGAACTGACCCGCTGCGCCAGGAACGCATTAGCCGCCAGCTTGGAAAGTTCGCTTGACCAGACGTTCGTCGTGAGGATGCGCTCCCGGGGAACCCAGTGCGCGTAAATATCGGCAAGGACCTGCACCGCCTTGCGTCCCGCCTCCGTCTCGTGCCCGCCAATCAGAACCCGATCGGGCTTCTCCAGATCGGCGATGGCCGTTCCCTCAGCCAGGAACTCCGGGTTGGAGAGGACTTCGAACTTCACACCCCCTCCCCCGGAATCCAGGATGCGCTGCATCGCCGCCGCCGTGCGTACGGGTAGCGTGCTCTTCTCGACAACAACCTTGTCCGAGGTCGAGTTCGTCAGGATCTGGCGTGCGGTCTTTTCCCAGTACTGCAAGTCCGCCGCACGCCCGGCTCCCTGCCCAAAGGTCTTCGTCGGGGTATTCACACTGACGAAAATCATGTCCGCCTGCCGGATGCAGAGATCAACATCCGTACTGAAAAAAAGGTTACGTCCCAGGCATTCCTTGACAATATTTTTCAACCCCGGTTCATAGATCGGCAGGGAATCCGACTTCCAGGCGGCAATCCGGTCCGCATTGATATCCACCACCGTGACCCGGATCTCCGGACACTTCCGTGCGATCATGGCCATAGTCGGACCACCGACATAGCCCGCCCCGATACACAAGATGTTCATTCCGCGCTCCGTGACTCGCCTTTCCAGCCCACCGCGTACCTGACAGGCGGGATAAGTTCCGCTTGGCCCTCTCGTAACTGACTTCGGTAGGATATAGGGTTGCCCCGTGGAAATCAAGCGCCCGTTATAGGCGAAGACGGCCTGGCCGCCAAGATAATATGTTTGTCACGACTCAGGTCGCAGGGTTCAGGGGTTCAGGGTTCAGGAAATTCGAAGAGGAAAGCGGGCAAGAGAAGGGGTACTGGCATCTTGGACGTCTGATTATACCTATTTTCCCCCTGAACCCCGAAACCTGAACCCTCCCCACCCTAAGCAGTTACATATGTTTTTACATAATTCGCAAATCTGCAAATCCGACCTTTACAATTAAACGGAAGCTGTTTATCGTACATTCACCTAGTTAAACTACAAAGTGCGGCCTTAGCGGAGGACCTGACTATAATGGCAAAAATTCTTCTTGTTGATGATGAACCCAGTATCCTAAGCGTGCTATGTACCGTTTTGCGGGCGGAGGATTATGACGTCACCTCCGCCTCGGACGGACATCAGGCGATGGATCTGATTGGCAACGCCAGTTTCGACCTGGTGATCACCGATATCCGGATGGCACCGGTAAATGGGATGGATATACTCAAGATCATCCACCAGA
>CAZGBW010000042.1:0-12409 GCA_964523995.1 uncultured Victivallales bacterium
GGCCTTAAACGGCTGGAGTACCGGGGCTATGACTCCGCAGGCGTCGCCCTGCACATCGCGGGCAGCAGCAGCCTTACCCTGATCCGGCGTGCCGGCAAGATCGCCAACCTGGAGGCGGCCATGGAGGAGAACCGCGCCGCCCTGGCACCCGCCACCCTCGGCATCGGCCACACCCGCTGGGCCACGCATGGACAGCCGACCGAGAACAACGCCCATCCGCACCTGAGCCGCAACGGCCAGTTCGCCATCGTGCATAATGGCATCATTGATAACTACCTCTCGCTCCGCGAGAAGCTCACGGCCCAGGGCTATCCGTTCCGCAGCGAGACCGACAGTGAGGTCATCGCCCATCTGATCGAGGAATGCTACGACGGCGACCTGCGCACGGCCGTTGCCGCCGCCATCGAGAAACTGGAAGGGACCTACGGCATCGCCGTCATCTCCCCGCTGCATCCCGGACAGATTGTCGCCGCCCGCAAAGGCAGCCCGATCGCCGTCGGGATCTGCCGGGACGAGACCATTATCGCCTCGGATGTCAGCGCCATCGTCAATCACACCGATCAGGTGATCTTCCTGGATGACGGCGATATCCTCTCCGCCACCGGCGATTCGATCGACATCACCTCGCGCAAGAACGTTCCTGTCTCGCGCAAACCGACCCGGATTGACTGGGATCTGGGGGCGATCGAGAAGGGCGGCTATGCCCACTTCATGCTCAAGGAGATCTTCGAGCAGCCGCAGGCGATCGCCAATACCATCCGCGGGCGCCTCCTGCCGAAGGAAGGGACCGCCAAACTCAGCGGGATGCAGATGGACGCCGCCGAGATGGCCCGCATTGACCGCATCAGCATTGCCGCCTGCGGGACCTCCTACTACGCGGGAACGGTCGGCAAGTACTACTTCGAGGATTTCGCCAGCATTCCATCCGATGTCCAGCAGGCGGCCGACTTCCGGGACCGCAACCCGATCATCCTGCGCGATACCTGCATGATTGCCGTCAGCCAGTCCGGCGAAACCGCCGACACGCTGGCCGCCGTGCGCGAGGCCGCCCGCAAGGGCGCCTCCATCCTGGGCATCTGCAACGTCGTCGGCTCCACCATCGCCCGCGAGACCGGGCGCGGCGTCTACCTGCATGCCGGTCCGGAGATCGGCGTGGCCTCGACCAAGGCCTTCACCTGCCAGGTCACCGTCATGGCGATGATGGCGATCATCATAGGCCGCACCCGGCGGCTTTCGCAGCATGCCGGCCAGGCAATGGTGGAGGCGCTGGAAACCCTGCCAGCCCTTTGCAGCCGCGTACTGGAACAGAACGACGCGATCCGCTCGCTGGCGGAACGCTATGCGGACAAGGACGATTTTTTCTATATCGGACGCGGCTACATGTTCCCCGTGGCCATGGAGGGAGCCCTCAAGCTCAAGGAAATCTCCTACATTCACGCCGAGGGCTACCACGCGGCCGAACTCAAGCACGGACCGATCGCGCTGCTGGGCGCGGATGTGCCGGTGGTCGCCCTCGTTCCCGATATCCCTGGACGCGAGAAGACCATCGCCAACATGCAGGAGTGCCGCGCGCGCCAGGCCCCCGTGCTGGCGATTGCCACGGAAGGCGACAAGGACATCGCCCGGCACGCCAACGATGTCATCTGGGTACCGGCCTGCCCGGAGTTCCTGACCCCCGTCCCGGTGGTCATCGCCGAACAGCTTTTCGCGTATCACGTTGCCAACCTGCGCGGCTGCCCGATTGACCAGCCCCGCAACCTGGCCAAGTCGGTCACCGTCGAGTAAAGGACTGCGAATGCCTGAATCCCCTATCCACCGGATGTTCACCGAGCGCGGCGTCATGATCCACCAGCCCGAGACCGTCATGCTGGAGGTCCCGCCGGAGCGGATTGCCCCCGGCACCGAGATCTTCCCCGGTTGCCGGATTCTCGGCAGCGAGACCTCGATCGGTCCGGGGTGCCGCATCGGCGCGGAGGCGCCGGCGACGCTGGTCGATTGCCAACTCGCCAGCAAGGTGCGCTTCGGCGGCGGATACGCCGAGTCTGCTGTCTTCCTCGATGGCGCGTCGGCCGGATCCGGAACGCACATCCGCCCCGGCACGCTGTTCGAGGAGCAGGCGTCCTGCGCCCATACCGTCGGCCTCAAGCAGACGATCCTGATGCCCCACGTCACCCTCGGCAGCCTGATCAACTTCTGCGACTGCCTGATGGCGGGAGGGACCGGCCCCAGGGACCACAGCGAGGTCGGCTCGTCCTATATCCACTTCAATTTCACCCCGCACCAGGACAAGGCGACCGCCTCCCTCATCGGCGACGTCGCGCACGGGGTGATGCTCGACCGCCCACCGGTCTTCCTGGGCGGCCAGGGTGGACTTGTCGGTCCGGTCCGAATCGCCTACGGCACCGTGCTGGCCGCCGGAACGATCTGCCGCCGCGATGTGCTGGAGGAAGGGTTGCTGATCTTCGGGCAGTCCGGCGGAGGGCAGAAGGAAACGCCCTACCGCCTGAGGCAGTACGGCGACATTGACCGCATCTGCCGGAACAATTTCATCTATGCCGGCAACCTCCAGGCCCTGGCCGCCTGGTATCGCCATATCCGTCCCCTGCTCACCCCCGCCGACCGCTTCGCGCAGGCCTGCCTGGCAGGCGCGCGGAAGCTGCTGAAGGCGGCAGCGGACGAACGGGCATCCCAGCTTGACAAGCTGGCTGCAGGAATCGCCGCCAACCCCGGGCCGCACGCATCGCATCGGCGCCTGCTTGCCCTGCGTCCGGCCCTGCAGGACATCCTTTCCCTGCCGACCGCCGTCCCCGCGGATCCACCAGCGGCACTGCTCGACGCGATCGGCAACCATCGTCAGACAACCTATATCGAAACCATCAAATCGCTGCCGGCAGAGGCGAAGCAGGCGGGCACCGCCTGGCTGCAGTCGCTCGTGGACGCTGTCGCACAGCACTGGGAGACCTGCAAGCCATGAGTAAACTGTTTGGAACCGACGGCGTCCGCGGCATTGCCAACGTCAATCCGATGACCGCCGAGATGGCGCTGGCCATCGGCAGGGCTACCGCCTATGTCTGCAAGCGCCATGACAAGCGGCACCGCATCGTCATCGGCAAGGACACGCGCCTGAGCTGCTACATGATCGAGAACGCCCTGACAGCCGGCATCTGCTCGATGGGCGTGGACGTGTTCCTGCTCGGCCCGGTGCCGACCCCCGGCACGGCCTACATCACCCAGAGCATGCGCGCGGACGCGGGCATCGTGATCTCGGCCTCGCACAACCCCTATCACGACAACGGCATCAAGATCTTCACCCGCGACGGCTACAAGCTATCCTACAAGCTGGAGGAGGAGATCGAGGACATCATCGCCTCCGGGAGGATCAGCGACATCCGGCCGACGGCGGACGAGGTTGGGCGGGCCAAGCGTATCGACGATGCGATCGGGCGCTATATCGTCTTCTGCAAGCAATCGTTCCCGCAGCAACTGACACTCGACGGCATGAAGGTTGTTCTCGACTGCGCCAACGGGGCCACCTACAAGGTCGCGCCGATCGTGTTCCAGGAATTGGATGCGGATGTCACGGCCATCCACAATACGCCGAATGGTACCAATATCAACGTCAACTGCGGTTCGCAGCACACGCAGGACCTGCGGGCCAAGGTCCTGGAAACCGGTGCCGACGTCGGCCTCGCCTTCGACGGTGACGGGGACCGGCTCATCGCCATGGACGAGAAGGGCACTGAACTCGACGGCGACCACATCATGGCCATCTGCGCCCGGCACATGCTGGAAGAGGGAACGCTTGGAAACCGGAAGGTCATCATCACCCCCATGAGCAATTTCGGCTTGCGCATGGCGTTCGACGATCTCGGGATTGAATACGAGGAGGCCGATGTCGGCGACCGCAATGTGCTGGAACTGATGCAGCAGCGCGGGGCCACGCTGGGGGGGGAGCAGTCAGGACACATGATCTTCCTCAACCATCACACCACCGGCGACGGCATCATCTCCGCGCTCCAGCTCCTGTCCATCCTCAGGCAGAGCGGAAAACCGCTGTCCGAGCTCGCCAGGGTATTCCGCCCCGCTCCGCAGAGACTTGTCAATGTTGATGTGCCGGCGAAACCGCCGCTGGAGTCCATCCCCGCCATCCGGGACGCCGAGAAGAAGGCGCAGGAGGAACTCGGCGCGCGCGGACGCACGCTGATCCGCTACTCGGGAACACAGGCGATGTGCCGGGTGATGGTCGAAGGGCCCTCGCAGGAACAGGTGGACCGCCTGGCGGACATGCTGGTCGACACGGTCCGTCGGGAACTGTGCCGCGGCACCCCGCGGTAATCCGCCGGGCACCCTTACACCGCCGGATAGCGGTTCACATCGCGGACCATGCCCGGAATCATCACCAGCAGGAACATGGCGTAGAGAATGCCGATTCCGAAGCACAGGAACAGGCTGTGGTAACGGGTGAGCGCAAGCCCGCCGAGAGTCCACTCCGTGGCCAGGATACCGCTGCCAAGAGCCAGGGACGCCGCGACGCGCGATATCGCCATCCCCCCCGAATACAGCGTGTACCCCAACGCGATGGACACCGCCTTGTTCGCCGGCTGCGCCAGCGCCAGCAACTCGCTGGATACCGCTATCGAGGCACAGGCGAACAGGAACCCGTAACAAAAGAGCACCGCCATCAGCGCCGCCACCGTCAACGCCCCGCCACCGCGAACCGCCAGCAGCAGGAAATTCAGGCAGGCGAACCCGAGGTGCGCTCCCAGGAAAACGCCCTTGCATCCGTACCGTTGGACAAAGCGGCCGCCGAACAGGAACCCCGCAATCAGGCCCCCCATCGACACCGCCGAGAGCATCACGATCAGGCCGTCCGCGAACTTCAGGTAATTGCGCGCGAAGATGAACACGACCGGAATCGTGCCGTTAGCCGCCGCATACAGGAAGAAGAGATAGACGCCGAAACCGGTCAGCTGCCGGTTGCCAAGCGCGGACAGCACACTCGCCAGCAGCGGACTTCCGCCGCTTTCCGTGGTGGGCACCGGCGTGAGCGGAATGCGCAGCACATACCAGATCCGGCCGAGACCGGCCAGTGCCGCCAGCACAATCACCAGCTGCAGCCGTGCCACACTGGCATACCGGCCGACATACCAGGCGGAACCGAAGATGAACAACGCCGCGACCAACTGCCAGCGGAAGCGCAGCCGCCCGAAGAAGAGTCCCCGCACGTCCGTGGGCACCACCCGTTCGAGCAGCGGGAACCAGGCCGCCGTGTAGGCGGACATTGCGATTGAGAATATGCACAACGACAGCATCAGGACCGTGCCCGCCCAGCGGCCGGCCCATGGCGCGAAAGCCGCCACCAGAAGAACCATCATGCCGACCAGGATCGCCACCGAGATCTGGCGTTTGACGCCGATGCGGTCCGAAAGCGCCGCCAGCGGCAGCATCAGCAGGCAGAGCGCCAGGTCCTGCAGCGATGTGCTCAGCACGGCGCTCATCTCGCTCGCGCCGATCAGCGAGGCGAAGATGATGATCACACTGCTGTCCTTGACCATCACCTGCGGAATCGCCCCCCAGCAGGCGGAGAGAATGGCATATCGCATACCGTTCCGGGATTCGGATTCGGTCCGCTCTCTTGTCAAAATCATCCCCATACGCCCCCGTTACAGGCCGATCGCGTCGCGATGGGGAACCGCCAGCCCGAACTCACGCGCGGTGCTTCGCAGTTCCTTCAGCACGGACTTGTCCCGCACGCGGGTATACTCGCCAAGCATGTGATAGATCTTCTGGCGGCCCCAGGATTCCCGGATCGTGGGATCCCCGCCGGAACGCTCATCCATCGGTGCCGCCAGCGGCAGGTCGAACACCATGTCGGCACGCGTTGCCCCCGCCTGCCCCACCGCCTGGAACACCAGTCGCGGGTCGTCCCGCCGATAGCGGCCGTACAGCACCAGGGGCCGGTCAAGATACAGGTTGCCGACCTGCCGCGGGTAGACCTCCATCGAGGTTTCCGCGGCAAAGCGCATCTCCAGACCGGCCAGAACGGGGCGATGAACGCCCTGCATGACCGCCTCGGCCGCCGCGGGAATATCCCACCTCCCGGACTCGATGATTTCCGTCGACCCGCTGTTGCAGAAACTGAGAAGATCCAGCAGGTAGCGGTTCGCCTGGGCCGAGACACCCATCGTGTAGACCGAGATCGCCCCTTGGTTCTTGCGGGTGAAGGCCCCGATGATATCGGTGCTGTCCGTCATGCCGGCATTCACCAGTCCGTCGGTCACCACAAAGGCGATCAGGGGACGCCCTGGCTGCCGTTCCAACGCCAGCAGATCCTGCATGGAGGCGAACAGGTCGGTATTCCCCTTCGCTTCCATCTTGTTGATGTACGCCTCCGCCTTGGCCAGTGTCTCCGGTGTCTTGGTTACCCAGTTTGAAAAACACAGCTCCGTGCGATCTGCAAATTTCGCCACATTGAAACGGTCAACCGGGCCGATCTTCGCCAGCGAACGGCGCATCGCCTCACGGCAGAAGAACAGGCGCTGCTCAGCCATGCTCGCGGACGAATCCTGGACGAGCAGGATGTCTTTCGGACGCACCGGCAGGAGCTGTTCCCCCGCCCGTTCTACCACAAGGCGGAAATAGGCGTATTCGGAATCGCGCCGGCCGGCAAACGTCTCGACACGGGCCGTCAGCACCCGCTCCACCGGCTCGATATCCGTGATTTCATCCGGATGCTCCTCGAAAAGCTCGCGGCCGGATTCCGGACGCACCACCGAAACGGTCCGTTCCACATCCTGAGCAGGGGCGGGAGCGCCGACCCGATCGCGCAGCAAGTCCGCCGGCACCGGTGCCGGCAATACGTCGCCGCGAACATCGCCGACCTGCAAGGAACTTGACTCCAGCACGATATCAGGGGCCACCGGCACCCGTTCGAAAGACGGGATGAGCCGGCGTTCGAGCCCGGCAGGGATATCGCCGACCGACACCGCCTCGATCGCCAGGATCTCCTGGCGGGGCATCCAACGGTCACTAGGTGGGGACAACGCCGGCTCCTGCACAACGGCCAGTTCCGGTGCAAGGTCAATGTCCTTCACCGACGGTGGATCCGTCACGCCAACTTCCGGGGCCACCTGCATCTCATCCACCGCCTCCGTCACATCCGGCGGAACCGCCTGCCCGATTTCACGCAGTGCCGTGAGCACCCTGGACTGAGTTTCCGGTGATAAATCCACGCTCCCGAGCTGCAAATCCGGAAACTCCCGTTCCGGCGGCGTATAATCCTGCCGCGCCAGGAAATGCAGGTCCACACGCGACGCGGCAAATACCAGGAGCCCGTGCACCACAAGGGATACGGCCACCGCCAGCGAGGCCGCCAGGACGTGGTCGCCGGCGGAAGCACGGGACGGCGTATAGGCAGTATCGTTCAAATCGGCCATGCCGCCCTCGCTTTCCCCGTCCACTCGCTGTCGGGATAGCGCTGACCAAGCTCCTGCACCACCTTCGCCCGATCTTCCTTGCGCCCGAGCCGGTCAAACGCCTGGGCGGCCAGGAAGAGACTCTCCGGGACAATCACCGCGTCATCGTAAAGGATCGCGACGCTCATGAAGTAGCGCGAGGCATCCTCATTGCCGCCAGCCAGTACTGCCGACCGGCCCAAGCCCATGAAGGCGCGCGCCCGAACAGCGATCGCCCCCTCGCCGGAGGCGCGTTCGGAGGCATCGTGGAAATAGCGATCCGCCACCGCCGTCTCACCGCGATCCAGCGCGAATGTACCGAGCTGGAGCGCCGCCTGCGCCGCATAATGCGTGGTTGCACCGGTTTCCAGCGCCGCCTTGAATGCAGCCACGGCATCCTCCCCGCGGCCGGCTGCCTGATGCGCCCGTCCCGCCAGAACCCAGCCAACCTGCCGCCAGGAGGGTTCCTTCGCCTGCGCCAGCAGAGCCGCGGCCGCCGCCATGCGCCCGTGATCACCGTGATCGCCGTGCCAGGAAGCGAGCCATTCCAGCAGGGCCGGCGGAAACTTGCCACTCAAGGGAGATGCCACCAGCTCCTGCAGCAACTTGGCGGACTCCTCCTGCTTGTTGAGCTTCTGGAGCACGAGTCCGAGCTGGAACATCGACTCCCGGCGCAGGTCATCCCGAACCGCCGCCCGCTGCGCCTCCCTCAGCGCCTGCTCCGCCTCCGCATACTTCTCCTGCTCGTAGAGCATCATCCCCTGCCAGTACCACGAATCCGCCAGGAAGCGGCCCTTCGGGAAAAGCCGCCGCAGTTCGCTCAGCGAGGAGCCGGCATCCGTCCGCCGCCCCAGCCGCACTTCCCCCATCGCCTTCTGGTAAAGGCCGTCCTCCGCCAGCTCATGCGCCGGATACTCCTGCACCAGGCGCCGCCAGTCGCGAACCGACTCGTCATGGGTGCCGGCCTGCGCCAGGCAGAATGCCGAAGCAAACAGCGCCTGCGGCGCCAGCGCGTCGCGTGGATAGGCGGCCACCAGTTCCAGATAGAACTTCGACGCCTCGCGGAAGGATGATTGCTTCTGGAGCTGGTGCGCCAGCCGGTACATCGCATCCCGCGCCCTCTCCGACCCGGAGGTCTCGCGCACGACGATCCGGTAGTACTGCGTGGCCTCCGCCGGTTTGTTCAACGCCGCATACGACTCGGCCAGCAGCCAGCAGACATCCGCCCGCAGTTCCGGCGTGATCCGGATCTTCTCCGCCTCGGCAACCGCCTCGGCATACACACCCGCCTTGTAATGCGACACGGCCATCTCGTAGCGGACTGGCCCGTTGAACCGGCTATCCGGGAAACGCGACAGCAGTTCACGGTATGTCTGGATCGAGGTCTCATACTGCAGAAGCTGACGCTCGCCGTTCGCCTTGATGTACAGCCACTCGTCGTGAACCGCCGCCCGCGCTGGCTCACCCAGCGCCCGCACCGCCACCGCCAGGGCCTCGGCATGAAGCCCGGCATTGATGGCCGACCAGGCCGCCTGCAGCAAGGCCTGCGACGAGCGTTCGTCCTCGGGATAGAGCGTCAGCAGCCGGCGGTACAATTCGGCGCTCTTCACGAAGTTGTCCTGCCGGAAGTGAATTTCCGCCGACTGGAAAAGCGCTTCGGCGGCGAGGCGGCCCGTACCGGCCCGGGCCAGGGCCTGCTCGAAATACCCCAGCGCCTGGGCTCCGACGGGAGGCGCGGCCGGATCGCCCGCCTTGTAAAGCGCCGCCCAGCGGTCACGACGGATCTCCGCCCGCTTCATCAGCGCGTACACACCGAATTCGGAATCCCCTCCGGAGGAGCCGACCGCGGCGAACGCGGTATCCGCCTCGTCCGGAGCCCCCTTTTTCAAGAGGGTTTCCCCCAGGTAAAACTGCGCCGCCGCCGCCAGCTCCGCATCCGGGTTCTCCTGCAGGATCACCCGGTAATGCGCGACGGCGGATTCCAGATCGCCGGCATCCTCGTAAAGACGGGCCCGCCGGTACGCCGCCCGCAGGCGGAAGGGACTCGTGCGGAAATTGACAACCACGTGGGAATAAAACCGCCCGGCGGTCGCGACATCCCCCTTGAGGCGCAGGCACTCGGCCAGCCGGAAGGTCGCCGCATCATTCGCCGCATTCGTCGGGAAGGACTTGAGAAGCGAGGCATATTCCTTCATCGCCAAGTCATACATCTGGCGCGCATAGAGCCCGTCGGCAAACAGCATCCGGTCGGCATAATCATCGGCGACACCGCGACCGGCCGCGAAGACCGTCACGATGAGTACCGCCAGAACGCTCGCCATCCGCCGTTTCATCCGCTACTGCTCCCCGGCTGCTGTCGTCGCAAACGATATATTCCAGATGTCCGCCTTGCGGCACATGTCCAGCGTGCGGATCACGTGCTCGTAGGGCGTTTGCAGATCCGCCCGGATCAGCACCGGCTGGCCAGGGTAGATCTCGACAATCCGCATGAGAAGGCCCGACAGCGCCTCGGCATCGAGCTGCCGCTGGTTGATCACCGTCACCCCGTTGCTTTTGATGTTGATGATAATCTCCGATGGAAGGCGATCAGGCAGATCCCCGGTCACCGCCGTCGGCAGCTTGATATCAATCTCCGTCTCCCACTGCGCATAGATCTGTGCGGACATAAAGACGCACAGCAGCAGGAACATGATGTCAATCATCGGCGCCAACTGGAAGCCGATGGGGACCGGTTTGGATCGCCTGCGGAAATTCATGCCTTCGGCCTCCTGCTCAGCAGCGTCATCAGCAACTCGCCGGACGCCGATTCCAGCATCGAGACCAGACGCGCCGCCCGGCGGCGGAAATAGGCGTAGAACATCATCGCCGGGATGCCGACCATCAGGCCGAAGGCCGTCGTCAGCATCGCGTCGTTGACACCCGCCACCAATGCCGTCGGGCGCACGATCGCCACCTGGTCCGAGACGGCATTGAACGCGATCAGCATGCCGAGGACCGTGCCCAGGAGCCCGATCATCGGGGCCACCACGGCGATATCCATCAGGAACTGCGGTTGTCCTTCCAGGGTTTCCGCCTGCCGGGATCCCTCGGACTCCACCACGTCGCGAAGCAACATGGCATCCGCATCGGGAATGCTCCTCACATGGTCAAGCATGGAAAGCACCACCGAACTCAGGGCCCCTCCACGGAAGCTGCAAAGCCGCCGGGCATCCTCAAGATTGCCGTTCTGGAGCTTATCCAGCAGTTCCCGCCGCAGCATCTCCGGCACCACCTGCCCGCGGCGAAGCACCACCATGAAATAGATGATCAGGGCCAGCGTGAGCACCGACAGCACCGTCAGCACGGCGTAATCCCCGATAATCGCGTAATTAACCGCGGTCTCGAACGGGACACCCGTGAACTTCGCCTTCCCGGCGGACTCCTGCGCCAGCGACCATGCCGGGATTGCCACCATGCCAACCGAAACCACTGCCAACAACCTCGTGACTGTCCATCGCATCGCTGTATTCCTCCCTTGATTATCCTGATGACTGAATAAAACGGTAATATACCCGATCCCGGCTAAACATCAAGCCCCGGATAGGAAACGCCGATCAGATCCGAAACAGCGAGCTCGTAACGGCGGCGACGCTCACCGGCAAACGCATTCGCCGCATCCACCCGCCGCTGCAATCCCGCCAGATCCAATCCCGCCGGGGCACCCTCGTGCGTTTTCGCGGCCACCGCCTCCGCCGCATCCATCGTCCCGAGCGCGGCCAGATTCGCCTTGACCTCATCATACGCATCCCGGAAGGACATCCCGTCCGCCACCAGCGCCAGCGCCCGGTCCGTGGCAAACACCCCGGGCGAGAATCCGCGCCGCATGGCCTCCGCATCCACTTCCGTGTGCGCCATCACCAGTGCCAGCGCCCGCAGCGTCTCCCCCGTCACCCGGAGCCCTTCCATGAACGGAGCCTTGGTCTCCTGCAGGTCGCGCTGGTATCCCCCCGGCAGTCCTTTCAGGATGCCCGTCACCCGCGAGGCACAGGAAAGCACCGTCGCGCTGCGCGCACGCGCCAGCTCGAAAACGTCCGGATTCTGCTTCTGGGGCATGATGCTGCTGCCCGTGCAATACTGCGCCGGCAGCCGGAAATACCCGAATTCCGGCATCATGAACAGGATCATGTCCTCCGAAAGCCGCGCCACGCTCAGCATCACCTGCGAGAGCGCATTCAGGATGATGCTCTCACACTTCCCGCGGGCATTGCTCGCATACATCACATTGTGGATCGGCCGCTCGAAATCCAGCAGCCGCGCCGTCAACGCCCTGTCAATCGGGAGCGGTACCCCGTAGCCGGCCGCGGAGCCCAGCGGACAGCGGTCGTTCTGCACATACGCGCCCTGCAACAGCTCCAGATCGTCCAGCAGGCTCTCCGCATAAGCCGACGCCCAGACCCCGACGGAACTGGGCATCGCGGGCTGCAGATGCGTGCGGCCCGCCATCGGCACCCGTTCGTGCCGCCTTGCCAGATCCAGCATCACACCCGCCAGCGCCGCCGCCTGCCTCATCAGCCCCAGCAACTCCGTCTTCGCGTAAAGGCGCAGATCCACCGCCACCTGGTCATTCCGGCTGCGGGCGGTATGCACCCGCTTGCCGAGATCCCCGAGCACCGCGGTCAGCGCCCGTTCCACCGCCAGATGCACATCCTGGTCCTGCCCGGTGATCTCGAATCCTCCCGCGCGATGCCGCCGCATGATCGCCACCAGCGCGGCAATGACACTCCCGCACTCCGACGGCGTGAACAATGGCGGTTTCACGGGTAACGCCGCCAGCATCCTGACATGCGCCGCCGAACCGATGCAGTCGGCTTCCACCAGCACACGGTCCAGCACCGTATCCTGCCCGGCGGTATACGCCAGCACGTCCGGATGAATACTCCCCACCATCGTTTTCTGTCCCGCCATGAAACACCCCC